>NZ_JBSHGQ010000002.1:0-199091 GCF_053617895.1 Microbacterium sp. NPDC055683
CGGCCCAGGCCCACGCCCCCGTGGCCGAGGCCTCCGGTGAGCGGGCACAGTCCCTCGCGCCCGACGCCCCCGCCCTCGCGGCGTGCACGACCTCAGTCGTCGGCTTCGAGCTCCGCCTGCACCTCGGGCGACAGGTCGATGTTCGTGAAGACGTTCTGCACGTCGTCGCTGTCCTCGAGCGCGTCGATGAGCCGGAACACCTTCCGCGCCGTGTCCGCGTCGACCTCGACCTTGAGGTTCGGCACGAACTCGGCGTCGGCCGACTCGTAGTCGATTCCGGCGTCCTGCAGCGCGGTCCGCACCGACACCATGTCGCTCGCCTCGGTGATGATCTCGAAGCCCTGGGGGTGAGGCTCGATCTCCTGCGCGCCCGCCTCGAGCGCCACCATCATGACGTCGTCCTCCGTGGTGCCCTCGAGCGAGGCGACGATGACGCCCTTGCGCTCGAAGTTGTAGGCGACGCTGCCGGGGTCGGCCATGTTCCCGCCGTTGCGCGTCATCGCGGTGCGGACCTCGGCGGCCGCGCGGTTCTTGTTGTCCGTGAGGCACTCGATGAGCATCGCGATGCCGCCGGGCGCGTAGCCCTCGTACATGATCGAGGTGTACTCGACCGACTCCCCGCCGATGCCGGCGCCGCGCTTGATGGCGCGATCGATGTTGTCCTTCGGGACCGACGTCTTCTTGGCCTTGAGGACGGCGTCGAAGAGGGTCGGGTTGCCGGCCTGGTCAGGCCCCCCGAGCTTCGCCGCGACCTCGATGTTCTTGATGAGCTTGGCCCACGACTTCGCGCGCTTGGCGTCGATGGCCGCCTTCTTGTGCTTCGTCGTCGCCCACTTGGAATGCCCTGACATGAAACTCCCGCTCGTCTGCCTGCGACAGCGCGCGTCGCGCGCATGCCTCAGACGATTCTATTCGCTCCCCTCGATCCCCGCGGGATCGAGCGCGGGCAGCAGGGCGACGGCCCGTCGGATGTCGTCCTCCGACGCCGCGAGGCAGATGCGGATCCATCCCTCTCCCGCGCGCCCGAACGCCGTGCCGGGAGCCACCGCGACGCGCTCGTCGAGGAGGAAGCGCTCCGCCCACGCCGCGACGTCGCCCTCCGTCGCATGCGACATGTCGATCCACAGGTAGAAGGCGCCGCCCGGGCGGTGGCTGCGGATTCCCCGCGCCTCGAGCATCTCGGTCGCGAGGGAGATGTGACGGCGGTACCGTTCGCGCGCGGCCCGGATGTGGGCGTCACCGCCCTCGAGCGCCGCGAGCGCCGCGTGCTGGTCGGGCATCCCCGCGCACGCGATCATCGACTCCTGGAGTGCGCGCATGGTGGGGCCGTACCCTGGCGGGACGACGAGCCACCCGACCCTCGCTCCCGTCAGCGCATGGCTCTTCGAGGTGGAGAAGACGCTCAGCACGCGATCCTGCTCTCCGAGGCGCGCCGCGACGGCGGCTGTCGACACGTGCGGGGCATCCCACGTGAAGTGCTCGTACACCTCGTCGCTGATGACCCAGAGGTCGTTCTCGGCCGCGAAGGCGAGGAGCGAGGCGAGAACGTCCGCATCGAAGACGACGCCCAGCGGGTTCGACGGGGAGTTCACGACGATCGCGCGCGTGCGCGGCGTGACGAGGCGCGCGAGCTCTTCGACGTCGGGCACGAACCCGCGGGAGGAGCGCAACGGGTACGGCACCGGCACGGCGGCGATCGAGCGAGGATACATGGTGAAGGTCGTGTACCCGGGATCGGGCACGAGCACCTCGTCGCCCGGCCCCAGCGCGATGGTGAAGGCCTGCGCGAGCGCCTGCGTTCCGCCGATCGTCACCCACACCTGCTCGACGTCCACCGAGACGCCGTTCTCGCGGGCGAGCTTGGCGGTGATCGCGCGCCGCAGCGCGGGGATGCCGCCGTTGGGCGCGTAATCGGTCTCGTCGCGCTCCCAGGCCGCCTGCGCGGCCGCGCGGATGTGGGGCGCGACGGGGTCGTCCGGCTCGCCGACGACGAGCATCACGACGTCGTCGAGGGTCAGGGCGAGCTCGAAGATGCGGCGCGTACCCGATTCGGGGACACCGGGGATGTGCGGGGCGGGCCGGGGCATCGCCCCACGCTACCGGCGTGTCAGGCCCGCACGTACACGGGCGTGCCCGCCGGGAGCTCCGCGAGGCGCGCGATGGCGTCGGCATCCATCCGCAGGCACCCGTTGGAGATCGCCCCGGAGTGCGCGTCATGGTAGTGGAACGCCGTGACGGCCACGCTCTGCCCGTCGAAGCCGTCGAGCGTCGGCGACTGCACCGACAGGTAGACGAGCGGATGCCCGCGCGTGTACCCGAGGCTCTCGACGACCTCCGTCAGCATCACGTACGAGCGCCCGAGCGGGGTCGGCGTCGCCGCAGCGCCCGACGCGAAGTCGGTCGCGATCCGCTCGGAGCCGTCTGCGCCGACGATGTCGACCGTGCGCTCCGAGAGGCTCACCTCGACGCGGTAGGGGTTCGCCGAGAGCTCCACGTCGGCGGCGCGCAGCCATCCGGTGACCTGACCGGGATCGCCCTGCGACGGCGTCGACTGACGTCCCACCAGGAGGACGCGCACCCAGTTCTCCTGGCGTTCCACGACGGGGACGATCGTGCCCCCGTAGCGCTGCTCGCGCGGGAGGTAGGCGACCGGATCGCCCTCGGGGTCGGCGAAGACGGGGGCGCCGGCGCCGAGCGGCTGCGCGACGAGCGGCTCGGTCTCGCCGTAGGGATCGTCGTCGACGGGAAGGGCCGCATTGACCTCGAAGACGTCGACGAGCTGCAGCGCCGCGAGGTCGTAGGCGACGGTGTTCGCGGCGAACCCCGAGGGCGTGGGCGACGGTGTCGGAGCCGGCTCGGGAGTGAGCGAGGCGGGCGGCGCCGCGGCCTCGGTCGGCGAGGCGACGGGCGCCGGTGCGCGCCCCTGCGTCGCGAAGAGCACAGCGCCCACGGTCGCCGCGACGACCGAGACCGCGCCCGCCGCGATCCAGATCGCGCGCGACCTCCCTGCAGTCCGTCTCTCCGCCATGACGCCCCCTCTCCCGCCCATTCCACCACGCCCGACCTGGCGGGGCCATCCGCCGCCCACCGGCGGGGCCGACGCGAGCCGGATGAGATGATCGCAGGATGAAGATCCTCTCGATCCAGTCGGCGGTGGCGTACGGGCACGCCGGCAACTCGGCCGCCGTGTTCCCCATGCAGCGCATCGGCGTCGAGGTGCTCCCCGTCTACACCGTGAACTTCTCCAACCACACCGGCTACGGCGCGTGGCGCGGTCCGCTCATCCCCCCGACCGACGTCGCGGACGTCATCAGGGGCGTGGAGGAGCGCGGAGTGTTCCCGGAGCTCGACGCCGTGCTCTCGGGCTACCAGGGCAGCGAGGGGATCGCCGATGTCGTCATCGACGCGGTCGCCAGGGTGAAGGCCGCGAACCCGAAGGCGCTGTATGCGTGCGACCCTGTCATGGGCAACGCCAAGTCGGGCTGCTTCGTGGCCCCGGCCATCCCCGATCTGCTGCGCGACCGCGTCGTGCCGGTGGCGGACATCCTCACGCCGAACCAGTTCGAGCTGGGGTTCCTCACGGGCACGAGCCCCGACACGCTGGAGTCGACCATCGCGTCGGCCGACATCGCTCGGGAGATGGGGCCGCGCACGGTGCTCGTGACGTCGGTGGAGCGGCCGGATCGCCCCGAGGGGACGATCGAGATGATGGTCGTCGACGACGCCGGCGCGTGGGTCGTGCAGACGCCGTATCTGCCGATGAAGGCCAACGGGTCGGGCGATGTCACGGCCGCGCTCTTCACGTCGCACTACGTCGCGACGGGCTCCGCGCCCGACGCCCTCGCCCGGACGGCGTCGAGCGTGTTCGGCCTGCTCGAGCAGACCCACGCCGTCGGCGACCGCGAGCTGCAGCTCGTGCAGGCGCAGGAGCACTTCGCACACCCGCGCCTCGAGTTCCCCGTCCGCCAGGTGCGCTGAGCTCCCCTCCTCGTCGCAGCTTCGCGTCGCCCCTTCTCATCCAACGGATATCCGCTTGCCGAGAGCACACCCGATACCGGGAAATCACCTGTGCTCTCGGCAGGCGGGTGTGCTTTCGGCGCGAGAGAGAGCCGGGTCGGGGGGTGGCGGGTGCGCGCTCAGACCGCGGCGCGGATGTTCCGCAGGAAACGGGCGTGGAAGCGCGTCTCTCCCGAGACCTCCGGGTGGAACGACGTCGCGAGGAGCGGGCCCTGCTCGACCGCGACGATGCGGCCGTCGGGCAGGGACGCGAGCGGCGTGGCCGCGCCGACCTCCTCCACGACGGGCGCGCGGATGAACGCCGCCGACACGGGCGGATCCCCCAGCGCCGGCACGTCGAGATCCGCCTCGAACGACTCCGCCTGGCTGCCGAACGCGTTGCGCCGCACGGCGATGTCGAGGCCGCCGAACGTGAGCTGCCCCGCGATGCCGTCGCGCAGGCGGTCGGCGAGCAGGATGAGCCCGGCGCACGTCCCGTAGACGGGGAGCCCCGCGCGGATGGCCGTCACGATCGGGGCGCGCAGATCGAACGCGCGCGCGAGCTTGTCGATGACGCTCGACTCTCCGCCCGGGATGACGAGCCCGTCGACCGCCGCGAGCTCCTCGGGGCGGCGCACGCGTGTCACGCGGGCGCCGAGGTGCGCGAGCATCTCCATGTGCTCGCGCACGCCGCCCTGCAGCGCCAGGACGCCGACGCGGGGCGCGGGAGCGCTCACCAGCCCCGCTCTGCCAGGCGGTGCGGAGCCGGGAGGTCGGCGACGTTGATGCCGACCATCGCCTCGCCGAGGCCGCGCGACGCCGCGGCGACGACCGCGGGGTCGTCGAAGAACGTCGTGGCCTTGACGATCGCGGCGGCGCGTGCCGCGGGGTCGCCGGACTTGAAGATCCCCGACCCGACGAACACGCCGTCGGCGCCCAGCTGCATCATGAGCGCGGCGTCGGCCGGGGTCGCGACGCCGCCCGCCGTGAACAGCACGACGGGGAGCGTGCCCGTCTCGGCGATCTCGGCGACGAGCTCGAAGGGCGCCTGCAGCTCCTTGGCCGCGACGTAGAGCTCGTCCTTGGTCTTCGAGCGCAGCACGTTGATGTCGCTCGTGATGCGGCGGATGTGCTTGGTCGCCTCCGACACGTCGCCCGTGCCCGCCTCCCCCTTCGAGCGGATCATCGCCGCGCCCTCCGTGATACGGCGCAGCGCCTCGCCGAGGTCGGTCGCCCCGCACACGAACGGCACGTCGAAGCCCCACTTGTCGATGTGGTTCACGTAGTCGGCGGGCGAGAGCACCTCCGACTCGTCGATGTAGTCGACGCCCAGCTCCTGCAGCACCTGCGCCTCGACGAAGTGCCCGATACGGGCCTTCGCCATGACGGGGATGGAGACCGACGCGACGATCTCGTCGATGAGGTCGGGATCGCTCATCCGGGCGACGCCGCCCTGGGCCCGGATGTCCGCGGGGACGCGCTCGAGCGCCATGACGGCGACGGCTCCCGCGTCCTCGGCGATGCGCGCCTGCTCAGCGGTGACGACGTCCATGATGACGCCGCCCTTGAGCATCTCGGCAAGTCCGCGCTTGACGCGCCCCGTCCCCGTCGTCGCTCCGGTCACGTCGATCTCCCTCTCCCGCCGCACGGCGGCTTGTCCATACGGTCCGTTATTTGACCTATGCCAAAAGCTAGCACGGTGCGGCACATAGGATCGACCCGATGGAACACGGCGACATCTCCCCCGGCATCACCGGGCGCACGGCGGCCGAGATCGCCGACAGCATCCGGGCCCTCGTCGAGCGCGGCGGCCTCGCGGCGGGCGAGGCACTGCCCTCCGTGCGCACGCTCGCCGAAGGGCTGGGGGTCAACCGCAACACCGCCGTGGCCGCCTATCGGCAGCTCGCCCATGCCGGCCTCCTCGTCTCGCAGGGCCGCGCGGGAACCCGCGTCGCCGACTCGGCGCCGCTCGCGCAAGACGGCTACGCCCCCGACAGCGTGCTCCGCGACGTCGGGGCGGGAAACCCCGACCCCGCGCGCATCCCCGACCTGTCGTCCGCGCTCGCCTCCCTCGCGGGCCGTCCGGTGCTGTACGGCGAGCCCGTCATCGACGCCGGCCTCGCCGCGTTCGCCCGCGACTGGCTCGAGCCCGATGTCGCCGCGCCGGGGGATCTGCGGCTCACGATCACCAGCGGAGCGTTCGACGCCGTGGAGCGACTCCTCGCGCAGGCGCTCGCCCGCGACGACGCCGTGGCTCTCGAGGATCCCTGCTTCCTCGGGACCATCCGCACCGCGCGGCTGGCGGGCTACCGTCCCATCGCGGTGCCCGTCGACGGCGAGGGGATGACCCCGGACGGGCTGCGCGCGGCGCTCGCCGACGGAGCCCGCGCCGTCGTCTGCACGCCGCGCGCGCAGAACCCGACCGGGGCCGGCCTCACCGAGCAGCGCGCGAGCGATCTGCGCGCGGTGCTCGCCGATCATCCGTACGTGCTCGTCATCGAGGACGACCACTACTCGCTGCTCTCGACGCAGCCGTACCGGTCCATCATCGGCCCGTCGCACCGCCGCTGGGCCCTCGTGCGCTCGGTGTCGAAGTTCCTCGGCCCCGACATGAGCCTCGCGGTCGTCGGCACCGACGGCGAGACGGCCGATCGCCTCGCCATGCGGCTGAGCCCGGGGACGACCTGGGTGAGCCACCTGCTGCAGCGTCTCGCCCTCGCGCTTCTGACGGATGACGGCGTGCGCCGGTCGATCGCGGACGCCGCCGCGCACTACGCCGCGCGCAACGCCGCGTTCTCGGCGCTCCTCGCCGAACGCGGACTCGCCACGGCGGTCGGCGACGGCCTGAACCTGTGGCTGCGCCTGCCGCGCGCCGCGCGCGACGTGTCGGAGCGGCTCATGCGCCGCGGATGGCTTGCGCGCGCGGGAGACGAGTTCATCCTGGACGACGCGCGCCGCCCGTCGCACGCCCTGCGTCTCACGGTGCATGCGCTCGACGACGCCGAGGCCGCGCGCCTCGCCGACGACCTCGCCGCCGCCATCCGGACCTGACGAGCCGACAGCACGCCGGGACCCGGCCTGGACGTCGGGAGCACACGGCTCCCGACGCCGCAGGCCGACGGGACCGCGTCAGTCCGCGGGCCAGGCGTCGGCGACGGCCTGGCGCACCTCGCCGAGCAGCTGCGGGAGCGCCTTCGTCTTGGCGATGATCGGGAAGAAGTTGGCGTCGCTCGTCCATCGCGGGACGACGTGCTGGTGCAGATGCTCTTCGACGCCCGCACCGGCCACCGCGCCCTGGTTCATGCCGATGTTGAAGCCCTCGCAGCGCGAGACGCCGCGGAGCACGCGCATGGCCGTCTGCGTGAGGTAGGCGATCTCCGCGGTCTCATGCGGATCGGCCTCGTCGTACAGCCCGATGTGGCGATACGGGCAGATGAGCAGATGGCCCGAGTTGTAGGGGAACAGGTTCAGCAGCACGAAGGCGTGGCGCCCGCGGTGGACGATGAGGCCGTCTTCATCGCTCTTGTCCGGAGCGGCGCAGAACGGGCACCCCGTGCCGCGGTTCGCGTCGGCGCCCGCCGTGATGTAGGCCATCCGATGCGGTGTCCAGAGCCGCTGGAACGCGTCCGACGACGACGCGAAGCCCGACGCCGGCTCGAGGCGCGCGAACTCCTCGCGCGCCTCGTGCTCGGCCGTCATGTCAGAGGTCCTCGTCGGTCAGGATGAGCGACTTCGCAGCGATCGCGCCCGTGACGAGGCGCACGGCCTCGTCGATCGGCACGCCGTTGCGCTGGGAGCCGTCGCGGAAGCGGAACGATACGGTGCCCGCCGATCGGTCCTGCTCCCCCGCGATGAGGATGAGCGGCACCTTGCCCGTCGAATGGGTCCGGATCTTCTTCTGCATGCGGTCGTCCGAGCGGTCGAGCTCCGCGCGGACGCCCTCCGCGCGGAGGGTCGCGACGACCTCGTCGAGGTACGGCGCGAACTCGTCGGCGACGGGCACCCCCACGACCTGCTGCGGGGCGAGCCACAGCGGGAAGTCTCCCGCGTAGTGCTCGAGCAGGATGGCGAAGAACCGCTCGATCGACCCGAACAGCGCGCGGTGGATCATGATCGGCCGCTGCTTGGAGCCGTCCGCCGCGGTGTACTCCAGCTCGAAGCGCTCTGGCAGGTTGAAGTCGAGCTGAACCGTCGACAGCTGCCACGAGCGGCCGAGGGCGTCGGTCACCTTGAGGTCGATCTTCGGCCCGTAGAAGGCCGCCTCGCCGGGCTCCTCGACGAGGTGGAGCCCCGTCGACTGCGCGACACGGCGCAGCGCGTTCGTCGCCGTCTCCCAGACGTCCTCCTCGCCGATCCACTTCGACTTCTCGTCGTCGCGCATCGACAGCTCGAGGCGGAAGTCCTCCAGTCCGAAGTCCTTGAGGAGCGAGAGCACGAACTCGAGGACCTTCGTCGTCTCCTCCTCGAGCTGCTCGGGGGTGACGAACAGGTGGGCGTCGTCCTGGGTGAAGCCGCGCACGCGGGTGAGGCCGTGCAGCGCGCCGGAGAGCTCGTTGCGGTAGACCGTGCCGTTCTCCGCGAACCGGAGGGGCAGGTCGCGGTAGCTGCGGGCGCGCTCCTTGTAGATGAGGATGTGCATGGGGCAGTTCATCGGCTTGAGGTAGTAGTCGACGCCCTGCTTGGTGATGTTGCCGTCGTCGTCGCGCTCCTCGTCCATCCGGATGGGCGGCCAGATGCCCTCCGCGTAGGTCACGAGGTGGTTGGAGGTCACGAAGAGGTCCTTCTTCGTGATGTGCGGCGTGTAGACGTAGCTGTAGCCCTCGGCGATGTGCCGGCGGCGCGCGTGCTGCTCCATCTCGCCGCGGGCGATGGCGCCGCGGGGGTGCCAGACCGACAGCCCTGAGCCGATCTCGTCGGGGAACGAGAACAGGTCGAGCTCCCTGCCGAGCTTGCGGTGGTCGCGACGCGCGGCCTCGGCGAGCCTGTCCTGGTACGCCTTGAGGTCGTCCTTCGTGGGCCAGGCGGTGCCGTAGATGCGCTGCAGCTGCGGGTTCTTCTCGCTGCCGCGCCAGTAGGCGCCGGCGATGCGGACGATGTCCCAGCCGTTGCCGAGCAGGCGGGTCGAGGGCACGTGGGGGCCGCGGCAGAGGTCCTTCCACCGCGTCTCGCCGCTCTTCGCGTCGACGTTGTCGTAGATCGTCAGCTCGCCGGCGCCGACCTCGACGTTCGCGCCCTCGGCCGCCTCCTTGGTGCCGCCCTTGAGCCCGATGAGCTCGAGCTTGAACGGCTCGGAGGCGAGCTCGGCCCCGGCCTCCTCGTCGGAGACGACGCGGCGCACGAAGCGCTGCCCCTCCTTGACGATGCGCTGCATCTCGCGCTTGATCGCCTTGAGGTCGTCGGGCGTGAACGGCTCGTCGACGCCGAAGTCGTAGTAGAAGCCGTCGGCGATGAACGGGCCGATGCCGAGCTTCGCGGCCGGGTTGATGGTCTGCACCGCCTGCGCGAGCACGTGCGCGGTCGAGTGGCGCAGGATGTTCAGCCCGTCTGGGCTGTCGATCGTCACCGGCTCCGTCGTCTGCGTCTCGGCGACCTCGGTCGCGAGGTCCTTGAGCTCACCGTCGACGCGGATGGCGACGACGTTCCTGTCGGGGTACAGATCGAATCCGGTGGTCACCCGACAAGTCTAGTCGCGGCGCGGAACGCCCCCGGATACACGAAGACCCCGCCGAGGCGGGGTCCGGATGGTGGGCGATACTGGGATCGAACCAGTGACCTCTTCCGTGTCAGGGAAGCGCGCTACCGCTGCGCCAATCGCCCAAAGAAACAGGGCCTCCTCGCGGAGGCCCTGCGACCGAGCGGATGACGAGACTCGAACTCGCGACCCTCACCTTGGCAAGGTGATGCGCTACCAACTGCGCTACATCCGCGTGCGCGATACTGGGATCGAACCAGTGACCTCTTCCGTGTCAGGGAAGCGCGCTACCGCTGCGCCAATCGCGCTCATAAAGAGCTGTTCAGTTATGAGCGAGGTGGCGACGGGATTCGAACCCGTGTAAACGGCTTTGCAGGCCGGTGCCTCGCCTCTCGGCCACGCCACCGCGGGGATCGAACCCACGTGCCGAGAACCCTGACGGGATCCCTGCACTCGAGCGGATGACGAGACTCGAACTCGCGACCCTCACCTTGGCAAGGTGATGCGCTACCAACTGCGCTACATCCGCATTTCCGCGACCGGAGCTCGCCCCGGGCACTTGACCTACATTAGCCCACGTTCGGCGACCGGCCAAACCGCCGACCGGCTCCGGGCGTGTCACCCGCCGTTCACGTCCGACACGCGAGAGCGCGCCTCCGGTTCGCCAGCGCCCTGCCGATCCGGTATGCTCGACACCTGTGCCCCTCCGGCGCACGACAACATCACACGGGCGATTGGCGCAGTTGGTAGCGCGCTTCCTTCACACGGAAGAGGTCATCAGTTCGAGTCTGGTATCGCCCACCATCGAGAAGCCCCGGGTCGCCCCGGGGCTTCTCTCGTCGGAACGCCCCGCCTGGCGGATCAGTCCTCGAGGATGCGCTGGAACAGCACGTGGTCCTGCCACCGGCCCGCGATCCGGAGGTACCGTTCGGCCCGGCCGTACTCGACGAAGCCGTTCGCGCGGAGCACGGACTGCGACGCGGCGTTGTGCGCGAGCGTGCCGGCCTCCAGCCGATGCAGCGAGAGCTCGACGCGCGCGATCCCGACCGCTGCGGCGACGGCCCGCGTCATGACGCCCCTGCCCTGCAGCGCCGCGTCCACCCAGTAGCCGAGCGTCGCGCTCTGGAACACGCCCCTCGTGATCGATGAGATGTTGAGACGCCCGACGATCCCCCGGCTCCCGACGAGCACGAGGGGCTCGCTCGTGCCCGAGGTGCGTGAAGCGAGCGCGCCGCGCACCTCGTCGTGCTGGCCCTCCGAGGTGAAGAACCGTTCGGTGCGCTCGGGCTCCCACGACGCCAGGTGCGCGCGATTGCGCGTGTAGGCCGCCGCGAGCGCCGACGCGTCGTCGACGCGGAGGGGGCGGAGCAGGACGCCGCCGCCGAGATCGTGCGCGCCCGTCACTCCCCCGCCTGCCACCCGTACCGCCGCCGCAGCTCGCGTGCGACGACGGCGTACCGCGCGTCGTCCAGCTCCGCCGCCTCGCGGCGCATGCCGTCCTCATGGACGACGTACAGCTGGTCGAGGTCCACCCACGACTCACGGCCCTGCGCGTCCCACTCGCCCGACCCGATGGACACGTACTCGCGATCGCCGTCATGCGACTTGCTCGTGAGCTTCACGGCGTACACCCGCTCGGCGGACTGCCGCGCGATCACGAGCACGGGGCGGTCCTTCCCGCGTCCGTCGGCCTCCGCGTACGGCACCCACGTCCAGATGATCTCGCCGGCGTCCGGTGCGCCATCCCGATCGGGTGCGTACGACAGGCGCAGATCGCGCACCGTGCGCGGATCGACCTCGACGGTCGTCGTCCCCGACGACGCGGCGGCCGATCCGGGTACGGCCGTCCGCGCGGGGTCGGGCGTCGAGGGTCGGGCGGCGGATCGCCGTGGCGCCGCGGGCGCACGGGACGTCTCCCGCCTGCCCTTCTTCCCGCCGCGTGTCGCCTGTGCGAGGACGTCGAGCGCGAGACCTGCGAGCGCCCCGAGGAATCCCTGTCGTGCCACGCCGCCACCCTACCGGCGCGGGCCGCTGCCGCAGCCCCCGGCGGCACCCGGACGCGCCGCAGGGGCGCCCCGGCGGACCGGGAGCGCCCCTGCGGACGAAGGGGGGAGTCAGCGCACGTCGAGGACGTACCCCTCCTCGCCGTGGAGGACCGTGTCGATGCCGGCGACCTCGTCCTCGTTCTTCACGCGGAAGCCGATCGTCTTCTCGATCGCGAAGCCGATGATGTAGGCCAGCACGAACGAGTACACGAGCACCGCGACGGCCGCGATGATCTGGACGAGCAGCTGCGTGCCGTCGCCACCCATGAACAGGCCGGTGCCATTGGCGAAGAAGCCGAGGTAGACGGTGCCGAGCAGGCCGCCGACGAGGTGGATGCCCACGACGTCGAGCGAGTCGTCGAAGCCCCAGCGGAACTTCAGGTCGATCGCGAGAGCGCAGAGCGCGCCCGAGAGGAATCCCAGCAGGATGGCCCAGACGGGGTCGAGCGCGGCGCACGCGGGGGTGATGGCGACGAGACCGGCGACGGCGCCCGATGCCGCGCCCACCGAGGTGGCCTTGCCCTCCTTGAGCTTCTCCACGGCCAGCCAGGCGAGGAGCGCGGCGGCGGGAGCGGCGATCGTGTTGACGAACGCGAGGGCCGCGGTGCCGTCGGCGGCGAGCTCGGAGCCCGCGTTGAACCCGAACCACCCGAACCACAGCAGACCCGCACCCAGCAGCACGAACGGCGGGTTGTGGGGCACGTGCGCACCCTTCTGGAACCCGACACGGCGTCCCAGGACGAGGGCGAGCGCGAGGGCCGCCGCACCGGCGTTGATGTGCACGGCCGTGCCGCCCGCGAAGTCGATCGCACCGACGCCCAGCCACTCCTGCATCCCGTACGTGATCCATCCGCCGTACGCGAACGAGCCGTCCTCGGCGAGGCCGAAGTTGAACACCCAGCTCGCCACCGGGAAGTACACCACGGTCGCCCAGATGCCCGCGAACAGCAGCCAGGAGCCGAACTTGGCCCGGTCGGCGATGGCGCCGGACACGAGCGCGACCGTGAGGATGGCGAACGTGGCCTGGAACGCGACGAACGCGAGCGGCGGGAATGCGGCATCCTCAGACGTCTCGAGCAGGCTGCTGAGGCCGAGCGCCGCCCAGTCGATGTGCCAGGGGGCCACCAGCCCCTCGCTGCCGGGGAAGGCGATCGCGTAGCCGTAGAGCACCCACAGGACGCCGATGAGCCCCATGGCGCCGAAGCTGAGCATCATCATGCTGATGACGCTCTTGGCCTTGACGAGACCGCCGTAGAAGAACGCCAGGCCGGGCGTCATCAGCAGCACCAGCGCTGCGGCGATCAGTATGAACGCGGTGTTGCCTTGATCCATGTGTCTCTCCAGATCGGGTCGCAGGGCCCGGAGAGCTTCGGGTCGCGGTCGCGCGCCATCCGGGTGGCCCCAGTCTGGCGACGCCGCGTTACCCGACTGGTGCGCGCGCTGTTTCGACTCTGTTACGCGCGACGGCCGCCGGTAAACAACATGTTTCGTCGGGCGCGGAGGCCCGCCCATGGATCACGCGTGCGTCGACGCGACGAGGCGCGAGATGGCACGCAGGTACTTCTTGCGGTAGCCGCCGGCGAGCATCTCGGGAGAGAACACCTCGTGCAGCGGGACGCCCGTGGCGCGGACGGGGAGCTGGGCGTCGTACACGCGGTCCACGAACGCGACGAACCGCAGCGCCTCCGACTGGTCGACGAGCGGGCGCACGTCGCGAAGTCCGACGGCGCCGATGCCGTCGACGAGGCGGATGTACCGCGACGGGTGGACGCGGGCGAGATGGGCGATGAGGGCGTCGAACGCGTCGTCGCTCACGACCCCTCCCGCCGCGTCCAGTGCCGCGCGGTAGGCGGCCTCGTCGAGGACGATCGCCTGGCCGTCGAGCGATCGCTGGCGGAAGTCGACGCCGTCGATGCGCAGCGTGCGGAAGCTGTCGGCCATGGCGTGGATCTCCCGCAGGAAGTCCTGCGCGGCGAAGCGGCCCTCCCCCAGCGCGTTCGGCGGCGTGTTGCTCGTCGCCGCGAGGCGCGTCCCCGACGCGACGAGCTCGCCGAGCAGCCGCGTCATGACCATCGTGTCGCCCGGGTCGTCGAGCTCGAACTCGTCGATGCACAGCAGCGCCGAACCACGCAGCAGGTCGACGGTGTTCTTGTAGCCGAGTGCCCCGACGAGCGCCGTGTACTCGATGAACGACCCGAAGTACTTCCGACGGGCGGGCACCGCGTGGAAGATCGCCGCGAGCAGGTGCGTCTTGCCGACGCCGAACCCGCCGTCGAGGTACACGCCGGGCTTGATCTCGGGCGCCTTCGGCTTGCGCGAGAAGAGGCCGCCGCGCCTGGGCGCCATCCCGCCCGACGCGAACAGCTCCAGCTCCTCCTTCGCCTCCTGCTGCGAGGGGAACGCGGGGTCGACCCGGTACGACGCGAAGGTCGCCCCGTCGAACTGCCGCGGCGGTACGAGGCTCGCGAGCATCTCCTCGCCGGAGAGCTGCGGATGGCGCTCGGCGAGCGGGACGATCTCGGTCGCGGTGGAGGTCATGGGTCCTCGGATGTCTGTCGGTTACGGGCGCCGCCGACGAGCCGCGCCAGGTCGCTGCGAGCCGCATAGGCTCGGAAGCGGATCGCATCAACGATAACGAGGAGCAGCCATGGCCGTCGCACCCGATGCCTCGCAGGAGAAGTTCGCCGAGTACGCGGAGCCCTGGCGTCTCGTCTCGACGCAGTGGCTCGACGACCATCTGGGCGAGCCCGGCCTCGTCGTCGTCGAGTCCGACGAGGACGTCCTCCTCTACGAGACGGGTCACATCCCGGGCGCCGTGAAGGTCGACTGGCACACGGAGCTCAACGACCCCGTCGTCCGCGACTACGTCGACGGAGAGGGCTTCGCACGTCTGCTGAGCGCGAAGGGGATCTCCCGCGACGACACCGTCGTCATCTATGGCGACAAGAGCAACTGGTGGGCCGCCTACGCGCTGTGGGTGTTCTCGCTGTTCGGCCACGAGGACGTGCGCCTCCTCGACGGCGGGCGCGACCGCTGGATCGCGGAGGGCCGCGGGCTGACGACCGAGCGGACCGCGCGCCCGGCGACGGACTACCCCGTCGTCGAGCGCGACGACTCCGAGCTGCGCGCCTACAAGGACGACGTGCTCGCGCACATCGGCCGGCCGCTCGTCGACGTCCGCTCGCCCGAGGAGTACACCGGCGCTCGGACGACCGCCCCCGCCTACCCCGAGGAGGGCGCGCTGCGCGCGGGGCACATCCCGACGGCGCACAACGTGCCGTGGGCGCGAGCCGTCTCCGACGATGGCGGCTTCAAGCCGCGCGCCGAGCTCGAGGCGGTGTACCGCGACGAGATCGGCCTCGCCGACGGCGACGACATCATCGCCTACTGCCGCATCGGCGAGCGCTCGAGCCACACGTGGTTCGTCCTGCGCCACCTGCTGGGATTCGCGAACGTTCGCAACTACGACGGGTCCTGGACCGAGTGGGGCAGCGCCGTTCGCGTGCCCATCGTGACGGGCGCCGAGCCGGGGGCCGTGCCCACGACGTAGTCTGGGGCGGATGAGCGACGCGCCCCTCCCCGCCCCCCTCGCCGCGATCCGCGACGACTTCCTCGCGCTCGACGAGCCCGAGCGCCTTCAGCTCCTGCTCGAGTTCGCGAACGAGCTGCCGGCGTTCCCCGAGCGTCTCGAGGGTCATCCGGAGCTCGCCGAGCGCGTCGCGGAGTGCCAGTCCCCCGTGTTCATCGTCCTCGAGGTGGACGACGGCCGCGTCGTGATGCACGCGACCGCCCCTGCGGAGGCGCCCACGACGCGAGGATTCGCGAGCATCCTCGCGCAGGGCCTGACGGGGCTCGCCGTCGACGACGCGCTCGGCGTGCCCGACGACTTCCCCCAGACGCTCGGGCTCACGCGCATCGTCTCGCCCTTGCGGATCTCGGGGATGACCGGAATGCTCCTGCGCGCGAAGCGCCAGATCCGCGCGCGGGCCGCCTGAGGGTCAGCCGCGCGCCGACAGCCCGTTGCCGCGCAGCCAGTCGCGGATGACGCCGTTCCAGCGGCTCTCGTCGAAGTTCCAGAGCTTCGTGTGGCGCGCGGTGTGGAACGTCTCCATGGTCACGAGATCGGGGCGCGCGTCCGCGAGACGGTGCGACGCATCGGATGGCACGAAGCCGTCATCGTCACTGTGCAGGAGCAGCACGGGGTGCGCGAGCTCGTCGGCCCGCGCGACGATGTCGAGGTCGTCGAGCGAGATCGGATCGCCGTGCCGGATCATGCGCGACGACCACCCCTGGCCCAGTGCGCCCATCGCAAGACGCGAGAACGGCGACGGCACGCGCATCTCCCGTGCGTGGAACCCGAGGACCAGACGCCAGTCGACGACGGGCGACTCGAGCATGACACCCGCGATGGCCTCGTGGTGCGCCGAGTTGAGGGCGACCTGGAGCGCGATGGCGCCGCCCATCGACCACCCCATGAGCACGATGCGCCGCGCGCCGCGACGCAGCGCCCACGCGATGGCGGCGTCGACGTCGCGCCACTCGGTGGCCCCCAGTCCGTAGCGGCCCGACTTGCTGCGCGGCGCCTCGCCGTCGTTGCGGTACGAGACGCACACGACGGGCAGACCCTCCGCGTGCAGCACGGGCACCGCGCGCAGCACCTCGGCGCGCGTCGTCCCCCGCCCGTGCACGGCGACGACCCAGGTGTCCGCCGACTCGTCGTCGACCGGGAAGAACCACGCGGGGCACGGGCCGACGGGTGCGCCGATGAACTCCGTCGTGAACGGCAGATGCAGCTCCTCCGCGCGCTCGTAGTACCAGCCGCTGAACGCCGCGTACGGGCCGATCTGCGTGCTCGAGTCCACCTCGGTGAGCAGCTTGCGACGCACGCGGCGGTCGTCCTCCGCGAGCACGGCGCCGAGCTTGAGATAGTGCTCGCTGCCGCCCGTGAAGAGCCCGTAGCGTCCGGGCAGCACCGTGTCGGGGGTCCGCGAGAGCGTGATCGTCTGCGCGCCCGTGTCGAGGCCGTGCACGGCCACGTCGGCGACCCGCGGGCCCGGCGTGACGGCCTGACGGGCGATCCTCAGGGAGACGTAGGCGACGGCGCCCGCAGCTCCGGCGAGCATCGCGGCGAGCACCGTGAGCGCGGTGCGGACGGCGGCGGAGAACGGGGATGCGGCGCGCCTGGGGGTGTTCATGGCCCCCTCACTCTAATCTGACGACGTGAATTCAGACCGTCCCGGTGCGCAGGCGTTCGCCGCCGCCGCGGACGCCGTGCGCGCGGCGGTCTTCCGCTCCGATCTCGTCGTCGCATCGGTCCCCGCACCGCAGGGACTGGCACCCCACGCTCTCGCCCTGTCCGCCGACGTCCGCCCGGGCGACCACGGCGACTCGCCCTACGGGACGGGGCGGCTCATCCTCCTGCACGACCCCTCCGAACCCGACGCCTGGGCGGGGGCGTGGCGCATCGTGGCCTTCGCGCAGGCGCCGCTCGAGCCCGAGATCGGCACGGATCCGCTCCTGGCCGACGTCACGTGGTCATGGCTCGTCGACGCGCTCGACTCGCGCGCGGCCCCCTACCACGCGGCATCGGGCACCGCGACGAAGATCCTCTCGAAGGGGTTCGGCGGGCTCGCGGCGGAGGGAGACGGCGCGCAGATCGAGCTGCGCGCCTCGTGGACGCCGCAAGGGGGGTTCCGCGCGCACATCGAGGCCTGGGCGGAGCTCGTCTGCATGCTCGCAGGACTCCCGCCGGGGTCCGAGGACATCGCCGTGTTCGGCGCCAGGAGACCGACGTGACCGACTTCGCCGTCATCGAGACCGCCGACGCGTTCGCCGAGGCGGTCGACCGCCTCGCCGCTGGCGAGGGTCCCGTCGCGGTCGACGTCGAGCGCGCATCCGGCTTCCGCTACTCGCAGCGCGCGTACCTCGTGCAGCTGTTCCGGCGCGGGGGCGGAGTCGTGCTCGTCGACCCCATCGCCGTGCCCGACGTCACCGTCGTGCAGCGCGCGCTCGGCGGCGAGGAGTGGGTGTTCCACGCCGCGAGCCAGGACCTGCCGTCGCTGCGCGAGCTCGGGCTCGAGCCGACGTCGATCTTCGACACGGAGCTGGCCGCGCGCCTGCTCGGGATGGAGCGCGTCGGCCTCGGCGCCGTCGTCGAGGCGACGCTCGGGATCGAGCTCGCGAAGGCGCATTCCGCGGCGGACTGGTCGCAGCGGCCGCTGCCGCAGGACTGGCTGGAGTACGCCGCTCTCGACGTCCTCCACCTCGTCGACGTGCGCGACCGGCTCGCCGCCGACCTCGTCGCAGCCGGCAAGGACGGGTTCGCCAGGGAGGAGTTCGCCGCGACGCTCGCGCGCGAGCCGAAGCCGCCGCGCACCGACCCGTGGCGACGGCTCAGCGGCCTCCACAAGGTGCGCGGACGCGTAAACCTCGCCGTCGCGCGCGAACTGTGGCTCGCGCGCGAGGAGTACGCCAGGGCGGAGGACGTCTCCCCCGGCCGCCTCGTGCCCGACCGCGCGCTTCTCGCCGCCGTGCTCGCGGGGCCCCGCACCAAGCAGGCGCTCGCCGGGCTGAAGGAGTTCACGGGCCGCGCCAGCCGCACTCAGATCGACCGCTGGTGGGACGCGATCGTCGCCGGGCGAGAGTCGCAGGACCTCCCCGCCGAGCGGGTGCCGAGCGACGCCCTCCCTCCGCACCGTGCCTGGGGCGACCGAAACCCCGAGGCGGACGCGCGGCTGCGGCAGGCGCGACCCGACGTCGAGGCGCGCGCCGCCGAGCTCTCGATGCCGACGGAGAACCTGCTCACCCCCGAGTCCCTGCGCCGCGTCGCGTGGGCGCCGCCTGTCGAGCCGACCGTCGACGCCGTCGCGGACGCGCTGCGGGCACAGGGGGCCAGGGAGTGGCAGATCGCGCAGACGGCGCCGCTCATCGCCGCCGCCTTTGTGCGGGCCGCGCAAACCCCGCCCGAGGACGGCGCGGAGGCTTCGTAGGTTCGTCCCAACCGATGCCGTCCCGCCGCCGACAGCCCGCCTAGGCTGATCGCAACGGATACAGGGAGGCAGAGTGGCCGAGCTCTCGGAAGTCTTCTTCGTCGACGGCGTGCGGACCCCATTCGGGCGCGCCGGCGAGAAGGGCATGTACTGGAATACCCGAGCCGACGACCTCATCGTCAAGGCGATGATCGGGCTCATGGAGCGCAACGGCGGGGTCCCCGCTGATCGCATCGACGACGTCGCCATCGCCGCGACGTCGCAGACAGGAGATCAGGGACTGACCCTGGGGCGCAGCACCGCCATCCTCGCGGGGCTCCCGCAGACCGTGCCCGGCCTCGCCGTCGAGCGCATGTGCGCGGGCGCCATGACGGCGGTGACGACCATGGGCGCCTCGATCGGCTTCGGCATGTACGACCTCGCCATCGCGGGAGGCGTCGAGCACATGGGGCGGCACCCGATCGGCGCCAACGCCGATCCCAACCCGCGCTTCGTCGCGGAGAAGCTCGTCGACCCCGGCGCGCTCAACATGGGCGTCACGGCCGAGCGCATCCACGACCGGTTCCCCGCCATCACGAAGGACCGCGCGGACCGCTACGGCATGCGCAGCCAGCAGAAGGTGCAGGCCGCGTACGAGGCGGGCCGCATCCAGCCCGACCTCGTCCCCGTCGCCGTCACCGATGCGGACGGGGCCTTCCGCCTCGCCGCGGAGGACGAGGGGCGCCGCCCCGAGACGACGCTCGAGGGCCTCGCGGGCCTCAAGACGCCGTTCCGCCCGCACGGGCGCGTGACGGCCGGAACCTCCTCGCCCCTCACGGACGGGGCGACCGTGAGCCTGCTCGCGGGATCGGGGGCGGTGAAGGAGCTGGGGCTCGCGCCCAAGATGCGGATGGTCTCGTTCGCGTTCTCCGGCGTGCAGCCGGAGATCATGGGGATCGGCCCCATCCCCTCGACCGAGAAGGCGCTCGCCAAGGCGGGACTGACGATCGACGACATCGGTCTCTTCGAGCTCAACGAGGCCTTCGCCGTGCAGGTGCTGTCGTTCCTCGACCACTTCGGCATCGACGACGACGACCCGCGCGTGAACGCGTGGGGCGGCGCGATCGCGCTCGGCCATCCGCTCGCAGCCTCGGGCGTACGGCTCATGATCCAGCTCGCCGCGCAGTTCGCCGAGCACCCCGAGGTGCGCTACGGCCTCACGGCGATGTGCGTCGGGCTCGGGCAGGGCGGCAGCGTCGTCTGGGAGAACCCGCACTACACCGGCAAGCGGAAGCGGAAGTGAGCGACATGACCGACTACGACGCCATCGACTTCTCGGACCTCGAGGCGCTCGGCGCCGACGAGGTCGTGACCCGCTCGCTCGTGCGCGATGTGATGCTCGCGAGCGGACGCACCCTCGCCCTCATCACGCTGCACAACGGGCGCGACCACACGCGGCCGAACACGATCGGCCCGAAGACGCTCTCCGAGCTGTCCGGCGTGCTCGACACGCTGCAGAGCCGCGCCACGGCGGGCGAGATCGACGCCGTGGGCATCACAGGGAAGCCGTACATCTTCGCCGCCGGCGCCGACCTCTCGCAGATCGGCTCCCTCACCAGGCGCGAGGACGCCCTGCGGATCGCGCAGCGCGGCCACCAGGTGCTGGGGCGCCTGTCCGAGCTGGGCGTGCCCACGTTCGCCTTCGTGAACGGCCTTGCGCTCGGAGGCGGCACGGAGATCGCGCTGAACTCGACCTACCGCACGGTCGACTCCTCCGCCGCGGCGATCGCCCTCCCCGAGGTCTTCCTCGGGCTCGTCCCCGGCTGGGGCGGCGCCTACCTGCTGCCCAACCTCATCGGCATCGAGAACGCGCTCGAGGTCGTCATCTCGAACCCGCTCAAGCAGAACCGCACGCTGAAGCCGCGCCAGGCGTTCGAGCTCGGCATCTTCGACGCGATCTTCCCGCCGGCCTCCTATCTCGAGGACTCCCTGCGGTGGGCAGACGGCGTGCTGACGGGATCCGTCCGCGTCGAGCGCAGGAACGCACCGGGACGCATCGAGCGCCTCACGAAGTGGCCGATCGCGATCAAGGTCGCGCGCGGCATGCTCGAGAGCCGCATCGGCACGGTGCCCCAGGCGCCGTACCGCGCGCTCGAGCTGCTCGAGAAGGCGCGCTCCGGCACGAGGGAGGAGGCGTTCGCCCGCGAGGACGAGGCGCTCGCCGACCTCATCGCGGGCGATCAGTTCGCTGCGTCGATGTACGCGTTCGATCTCGTCCAGAAGCGCGCCAAGCGCCCCGTCGGCGCCCCGGACCGGAAGCTCGCGCGCCCCGTCTCGAAGATCGGCGTCATCGGCGCGGGGCTCATGGCCAGCCAGTTCGCGCTGCTGTTCCTGCGCCGCCTCCAGGTGCCCGTCGTCCTCACCGACGTCGACCAGGCGCGCATCGACAAGGGGCTCGCGTACATCCGAGACGAGATCGCCGCGCTCGAGCAGAAGGGGCGCATCGACGCCGACGAGGCCAACCGGCTGCGTGCGCTCGTGCATGGGACGGTCGACAAGACCGAGTTCGCCGACTGCGACTTCGTCATCGAGGCGGTCTTCGAGGAGACCGCCGTCAAGCAGCAGGTGTTCGCCGAGATCGAGGGCATCGTCTCGCCCGAGGCCATCCTCGCGACGAACACGTCGTCGCTGTCGGTCGAGGAGATCGGCTCGGTTCTCGCGCACCCCGAACGCCTCGTCGGGTTCCACTTCTTCAACCCCGTGGCCGTCATGCCGCTCGTCGAGATCGTCCGCACGCCGCAGGCGAGCGAGGAGGCGGTGGCGACGGCGTACGTCGTGGCGAAGAACCTGCGCAAGAACGCGATCGGCTCGGCCGACGCGCCCGGCTTCATCGTGAACCGGCTGCTCGCGAAGGTCATGGGCGAGGCGGCGCGGGCGCTCGACGCGGGCACGCCGCTGGCGACCGTGGAGCGCGCCTTCGGCCCGCTCGGTCTGCCCATGACGCCGTTCCAGCTCATCGACCTCGTCGGGTGGAAGGTCGCGGCGCACGTGCAGGACACCATGGTGTCGCACTTCCCCGACCGCTTCCACGCCTCGGCCAACCTGCATGCGCTCGCCGACGTGCCGCAGGCCGTCGAGAAGGACAAGGGCGGCCGCGTGACGGGGTGGACGAAGGAGGCCCAGCGTGTGCTCTCCGTCGGCTCCTCGCCCGCGACCGAGGACGAGATCCTGCGGCGTGTCGAGGACGAGCTGGCGCGTGAGATCCGGCTCATGCTCGACGAGGGCGTCGTGCCCGAGGTCGAGGACATCGACCTCGCGCTGATCCTCGGGGCCGGATGGCCGTTCATCGACGGCGGAGCGTCGGTCTACCTCGACAGGGTCGGTGCGTCCGAGCGCGTCTCCGGCCGCACCTTCCACGATCCCGTCATCCGAGGCGTCGACGGCTGACGCATCGGGACGACGCAGGGGCGGGGCCGTGGGCCCCGCCCCTGCGTCGTCCTCAGACTCCGGCGATGCGCTCGATCTGACCGGTCGTCGGCGGAGCCGTCGCACCCTCGGGCCGCGCCACGGGGATGCGGGTTCCGAGCACCTGCGCCACGACGTCGTGCGCGATCTTCGCGGGCGTCAGCCCGGCGTCCTCGAGCACCTGCTCGCGCGATGCGTGGTCGATGAAGGCGTCAGGGAGTCCGAGCTCGTCGACCGCGGTGTCGACGCCCGCCTCGCGGAGCACCTGGCGCACGCGCGTGCCGACACCCCCGACGCGGATGCCGTCCTCGAGCGTGATGACGAGCCGGTGCCGGGCGGCGAGGGCGACGATCGACCCCGCGACCGGCACCACCCAGCGCGGATCGACGACGGTCGCTCCGATCCCCTGCGCCTGCAGCCGCCGGGCGACGTCCAGCCCCGTCACGGCGAAGGGGCCGATGGCGACGATGAGCACGTCCTCGTCCTCGGCGCGGAAGAGCACGTCCACCCCGTCGGACAGCCGCTCGACGGCGAGGATCTCCTCGCCCACGGTCCCCTTCGGGAACCGGACGACGGTCGGGGCGTCGGCGACGTCGACGGCTTCGCGGAGCACCTCGCGGAGCCGTTCCGCGTCGCGCGGGGCGGCGATCCGCACGTGAGGCACGATGTGGAGGAGGGCCAGATCCCACATGCCGTGGTGGCTCGGTCCGTCGGGTCCCGTGACGCCGGCGCGGTCGAGCACGAAGGTGACGCCGGCCTTGTGGAGGGCCACGTCCATGAGCACCTGGTCGAAGGCGCGGTTGACGAACGTCGAGTAGAGGGCGACGACGGGATGGAGTCCGCCGTAGGCGAGCCCGGCCGCCGACGCCACGGCGTGCTGCTCGGCGATGCCGACGTCGTACACGCGGTCGGGGAAGCGCTCCGCGAACGGCGCGAGGCCCGTGGGACGGAGCATGGCGGCCGTGATGGCGATCACGTCGTCGCGCTTCTCCCCCACCCGGACGAGCTCGTCGGCGAACACCTCGGTCCACCCTGGGCCGCCCGAGCCGCCCATCGGCTGTCCCGTGACCGGGTCGATGCGGCCGACGGCATGGAATTGGTCGGCCTCGTCGTCGAGGGCGGGCTGGTAGCCGCGGCCCTTCTCGGTGATCGCATGGACGATGACGGGCGCGCCGAACGCCTTCGCGAGACGCAGCGTCTCGAGCAGGGCCGGCAGATCGTGGCCGTCGACGGGGCCGAGGTACTTGATGTCGAGCTGCGAGTAGAGCTCGCTGTTGTTGGTGAGGCGGGAGAGGAAGCCGTGGGTCCCGCCTCGGAGCCCGCGGTAGAGCGCACGCCCGACGGCGCCGAAGCGGCCCGCCAGTCGGCCGGACTTCTCACCCAGATCGCGGTAGACCTCGCCCGTGCGGACGCGGTTGAGGTAGCGCGCCATGCCGCCGATCGTCGGCGCGTAGGAGCGGCCGTTGTCGTTGACGACGATGACGAGGTTGCGCTCGTTGTCGTCGGTGATGTTGTTGAGAGCCTCCCACGTCATGCCGCCCGTCAGCGCGCCGTCGCCCACGACGGCGACCACGTGACGGTCCGACCGGCCCGTGCGCTGGAAGGCGCGGGAGATGCCGTCCGCCCAGCTCAACGAGCTCGACGCGTGCGAGGACTCCACGACGTCGTGCTCGCTCTCCGAGCGCTGAGGGTAGCCCGCAAGGCCGCCGCGCGAGCGCAGCAGGGCGAAGTCCTGCCGTCCCGTGAGCAGCTTGTGCACGTACGACTGATGCCCCGTGTCCCAGATGATCGGGTCGTGAGGGGAATCGAACACCCGGTGCAGGGCGATCGTGAGCTCCACGACCCCGAGGTTCGGTCCGAGATGGCCTCCTGTGCGGGCCACGTTCTCGACGAGGAACTCGCGCACCTCGCCGGCGAGCTGCGCGAGCTCGTTCTCGGAGAGCGCATCGAGGTCGCGTGGCCCGCGGATCCGGTCGAGCAGAGTCATGCTCCGAGCCTACGCCGACAGCCTGGAGGGAGCGTGCGACGCGACCGGGCTTGACTTCCCGGCGCGCAGCGGCCCCGGTGCCCGCAGAGCGGGGCACCGGGGCCGTCGGGGACGTGCGTCAGACGAGGCTGCGCAGCACGTACTGCAGGATGCCGCCGTTGCGGTAGTAGTCCGCCTCACCGGGGGTGTCGATGCGCACGACGGCGTCGAACCGCACCGTCTCCTTGCCGGGAGCCGAGTGCTCGCTCGGCGCGGCGGTCACCCTGACCGTCTTCGGCGTGACGCCCTCGTTGAGCTGCTCGAGGCCCTCGATCGAGACGATCTCGGTGCCGTCGAGGCCCAGCGACGCCCAGCTCTCGCCCGCCGGGAACTGCAGCGGGACGACGCCCATGCCGATGAGGTTCGAGCGGTGGATGCGCTCGAAGCTCTCGGTGATCACGGCCTTGACGCCCAGAAGGCTCGTGCCCTTGGCCGCCCAGTCACGCGACGATCCGGAGCCGTACTCCTTGCCGCCGAAGATGACGAGCGGGGTGCCCTGCGCCTGGTAGTTCTGCGACGCATCGTAGATGAACGACTGCGGACCCTCGGGCTTCGTGAAGTCGCGCGTGTAGCCGCCCTCGACCACGGCGCCGTCATTGACGGCGCTCACGAGGAGGTTCTTCAGGCGGATGTTCGCGAAGGTACCGCGGATCATGACCTCGTGGTTGCCGCGCCTCGACCCGTACGAGTTGAAGTCCTTCTGCGCGACGCCGTGCTCCGTCAGGTACTGTGCCGCGGGCGTGCCCGCCTTGATGTTGCCTGCGGGGCTGATGTGGTCGGTCGTCACCGAGTCGCCCAGCGTCGCCATCACGCGCGCGCCCACGATGTCGGTGACCGGCGTGAGGTCCATCGTCATGCCCTCGAAGTACGGGGGCCTGCGCACGTACGTCGACTCGTCGTTCCACTCGAAGACGGGGCCGGTCGGCGTCGGCAGGTTGCGCCAGCGCTCGTCGCCGTCGAACACGGTCGCGTACTGCTTGATGAACTGCTCGCGCGAGATCGACGAGTCGATGATGTCCTGGACCTCGTCCGGCGAGGGCCAGATGTCCTGCAGGAACACGTCGTTGCCGTCCGCATCGGTGCCGAGCGCGTCCGTCTCGAAGTCGAAGTTCATCGACCCGGCGAGCGAGTACGCCACGACGAGCGGAGGCGACGCGAGGTAGTTCATCTTCACGTCGGGGCTGATGCGGCCCTCGAAGTTGCGGTTGCCCGAGAGCACGGCCGTCACGGCGAGGTCGTTCTCGTTGATGGCAGCGGAGACCTCCTCGATGAGGGGGCCCGAGTTGCCGATGCAGATCGTGCAGCCGTAGCCGACCGTGTAGAAGCCGAGCGACTCGAGGTCCTTGTCGAGACCCGACTTCTCGTAGTAGTCGGTCACGACCTTCGACCCGGGGCCGAGGGTCGTCTTGACCCAGGGCTTGCGCGTCAGGCCCTTCTGCGCGGCCTTGCGCGCGAGGAGCCCTGCGGCGATCATGACGGAGGGGTTCGACGTGTTCGTGCACGAGGTGATGGCGGCGAGGGTGACGGCGCCGTTGTCGAGGAGGTACTCCGCGCCATCCGGCGTTGTCACCTTGACGGGGTTGGACGCGGCGTGCGGCGCACCAGAGACCAGCACCGACGGCGAGTGGTGCAGATCGTGCGCCTCGACGTGCTCGTGCTCGACGCCGGGAGCGACGCCCGGGTCGGAGGCGGGGAACGTGCCGTCGACCTCGACCGGCTCCTGCGCGGGCTCCGCGTAGTTCAGGATGTCCTTGCCGAACTGCTCCTTCGCGTCCGACAGCAGGATGCGGTCCTGCGGGCGCTTCGGGCCGGCGATCGAGGGGACGACCGTGGAGAGGTCGAGCTCCATGTACTCGCTGAAGACGAGCTCGCGCGACGGGTCGTGCCAGAGGTGCTGCTCCTTGGCGTAGGCCTCCACGAGCGCGACCGTCTGCTCGTCGCGGCCGGTCAGTCGCAGGTAGTCGAGCGTGACGTCGTCGACGGGGAACATGGCGGCCGTGGAGCCGAACTCTGGGCTCATGTTGCCGATCGTGGCGCGGTTCGCGAGCGGCACGGAGGCGACGCCCTCGCCGTAGAACTCGACGAACTTGCCGACCACGCCGTGCTGGCGGAGCATGTCGGTGATCGTGAGGACGACGTCGGTCGCCGTCACGCCGGCTGGGATCGAGCCGGTGAGCTTGAACCCGACCACCCGCGGGATGAGCATCGAGACGGGCTGGCCGAGCATGGCGGCCTCCGCTTCGATGCCGCCGACGCCCCATCCGAGCACGCCGAGGCCGTTCACCATGGTGGTGTGCGAGTCGGTGCCGACGCACGTGTCGGGGTAGGCGCGAAGCACGCCGCCGACCTCGCGGTCGTACACGACCTTCGCGAGGTGCTCGATGTTCACCTGGTGGACGATTCCGGTGCCAGGGGGGACGACCTTGAAGTCGGAGAACGCGGTCTGGCCCCAGCGGAGGAACTGGTAGCGCTCGCCGTTGCGCTCGTACTCGATCTCGACGTTGCGCTCGAGCGCGTTCTCGCTGCCGAACAGGTCGGCGATGACGGAGTGGTCGATGACCATCTCGGCGGGCGAGAGCGGGTTGATGCGGTTCGCGTCGCCGCCGAGCGCAGTGACGGCCTCGCGCATGGTGGCGAGGTCGACGATGCACGGCACGCCCGTGAAGTCCTGCATCACGACGCGAGCCGGCGTGAACTGGATCTCGGTGTCGGGCTCCGCCGCGGCGTCCCAGGAGCCGAGCGCCTCGATCTGCTCCTTCGTGATGTTGGCGCCGTCCTCCGTCCTGAGGAGGTTCTCGAGCAGCACCTTGAGGCTGTACGGGAGCTTCTCGTAGCCGGCGACGGCGTCGATGCGGTAGATCTCGTAGTCGGTGCTGCCGACCGTCAGGGTGCTCTTCGCACCGAAGCTGTTCACCGTTGACACGGGCTGTCTCCTCCTGGTCGACCGCGCACTTACGCCCCCATCTTGCTCGCCGCCCGCAGCGGAAGGCTAGGAAGGCGGACCTAACCCGACGACCACGGCGGGCGAGGCGCGACTGCTGCGCGATTTATCTCGATGTCAAGATAAATCTAGCATGCGCGGATGCTCGCGGACGGCTCGGACGAGCGCGTGTCAGGCGGCGGGGCGCGGGTAGAGCGCGCGCACGGCGAGCCACGTCACCGCGACGAGCGGTGCGAACAGCGGGAGGCCCATGACGAGCTTGAGGGTGCCGAGCGCCGTCACGTCGCCCGCGAAGTACAGCGGCAGCTGCACGGCGAGGCGCGCGTAGAACAGCGCGGCCCACGCGAGCCCGAGCCACAGGAAGACGCGGCGCTTCCGGCGATCCCTGCGCCACGCCGTCCCCTCCCCCATGAGGAAGCCGACCGCGAGGCCGATGAGCGACCACCCGATGAGGGCGGAGAGCAGGAGGGCCGTTCCGTAGACGGCGTTCGTCAGGAAGCCGGGGACGAAGTTGTCCTCTCCGCGCCCCGTCCACAGCGCGAGCGCGGCGGCGGCCGCAGCCGCGATGAGCCCCCCGAGGGCGGCGGATGGCGGCGACTTCTGGACGAGGCGGACGAGCGTGAAGAGGGCGGCCACCCCGACGGAGACGCCCAGCGCGAGCACCAGCGCGTCGGGGAAGAGCGTGAAGAGCACGACGAATGCGAGGCTCGGGAGCACGGACTCGAGCACGCCCCGCCATCCGCCCATCGCCTTCCACACCACCTGGCCCGTACCCGCCTGCGCAGACGGGTCCAAGCCCATGCGGCGGGCGGCTCCGCCCAGTGCGGCGCCCAGCGCGTCGGAGGCGCGCGGCGGTTCGAGGGGTGTGTCCTCTTCTCGATCGCCCGCTGCGCTCACGCCGCTCCCGGCGTCTGCGGCATCTTCAGGGGGATGAGGTCGCGGGGCGGCATGGGGGCGCCGCCGCGCACGACGACGATCGACCGGAAGAGGTCCTCCACGCGCTCCGCGGCCTCGGGATCGCTCGTGGCGCGCCCGCCGACGACGCCGCGCAGGAACCAGCGCGGCCCGTCGACGCCGATGAATCGGGCGAGACGCTTCTCGGAGGCGCCGCCGGCGAGGACGGGCACCTCGGCGAGGAGCTCGGGGCCGAGGGGGCCTTCGCGCTCCTCGACACGCCCGCCCTGCTGGCGCACCTGGTCGCGGATCTGGTCGCGCGTCTCGTCCCAGAGTCCCGCCGACCGGGGAGCGGCGAACGGCTGCACCTGGAGCGTCGAGTCGGCGTAGTCGAGCCCGACCGCGACGATGCGCTTGGACTGCTCCTCCACTTCGAGTCGGAGGTTCAGCCCCTCCCGCGGCAGGATCTTGATGCCTCCGAGATCGATGTACGGGCGCACGGGGTTGGCCTCGGACTCGTCGAACGGCCCGTCCGCCGCGCGGTCGCGCGCGGTCGGCCCCGTCGTCTCCGCGACCTCGATCTCGTCGGGACCCTGCCCGCTGTCATCGCTCATGCGTCTCCTCGTGTCTGCTTGCCCGTCGAACCGAAGCCGCCGTCACCGCGCACGGATCCGGGCAGCTCGTCGACGGGGATGAAGTTCGCGCGCGGGACGGGCATGAGGATCAGCTGCGCGATCCGCTCGCCCTTCGCGACGCGGTACGTCTCGCGCGCGTCCGTGTTGAGGAGGGCGACCTTGATCTCGCCCCGGTAGCCCGCGTCGATCGTCCCCGGCGCGTTCACGATCGTGATGCCGTGCTTCGCGGCGAGCCCGCTGCGGGGGACGACGAAAGCCGCATACCCGTCGGGCAGAGCGACGCGCACGCCGGTGCCCACCAGGGCGCGCTCCCCCGGCGCGAGCGCGACGTCCTCGACCGAGACGAGGTCGGCTCCCGCGTCGCCCGGGTGCGAGTAGACGGGCACCGCGGGTGCGACAATGGGGACGTCCACGATATCGGTCACGCAACGAGGGTAATGCAGAACACCGTGCCGTCCCCCCACAGCACCTCTTCCGCGGGTGCCGCCGCTTCGTACCGAGAGCGCCTGTCTCCGTCGCTGTGGGCGCTCGCGTCCGCCGCCGTCACGGGCCCCATGATCGCGCTCGTCTTCATCCGCATCGAGCCGGCGCTGGCGCTGGCGCTGGGGGCGGCGGGCGCCGTCGCGATCATCGCGCTGCTGCTCGCGGGCTCCCCCGTCGTGGAGGTGCGGGAGGGCAGCCTGCGCGCAGGGCGCGCGCACATCGAGGCCCGCTACCTCGGCGAGCCCGTGCCGCTCGTCGGGGAGGAGGCCCGCGCGGCGCGCGGGACGGGTCTCGACCCGCGCGGCTGGTATCTCGTGCGCGGCGGCATCGACGGGGTGGTCGTCATCCCGAACACCGACGAGGACGACCCCGTCACGTCGTGGACGGTGTCCACGCGCACGCCCGACCGCCTCGCGGCGGCCGTGCGGCGTGCGCGCGGCACGGCCCGCTGACGCGGGCCGGTCGGATCAGGCCGCGCAGTCGCGGCAGATCGGGCCGTCTGCGCCGTCGTGGTCGAGCTGCGAGCGGTGCTTCACGAGGAAGCAGCTCATGCACGTGAACTCGTCGTCCTGCGGCGGCAGCACGACGACATCGAGCTCGACGTTGGACAGGTCGGCACCCGGCAGGTCGAAGCTCGACGGGTTGTCGGCGTCCTCCGAGTCGATCGACCCCGCGTTGTCGGGGCGGCGCGCCTTGAGCGCCTCGATCGACTCGTTGTTGTCGTCTTCGCTCTTTCGCGGGGCGTCGTAGTCGGTTGCCATCTAGGGCGTCACTTCTTTCGTCATCGGGTGTTGCTCATCCCCGCCGCGTGGCGGGGCGGCGCTATCTTGCACGACGCGTCGCGCTTTCGCAAATGCGTTCCGCCCGACGCGGCGCCTCCGGCGCCTGCACGCATCCGAACCCGCGGCGCGCCCGCGGTATTCCCGGCCTGGACGCCCTGCCCGTGACACCATGACGGGACACCGATGGCCATCGTGTGAGGAGCAGGCGCATGGAACAGCTCACGATCGTGGGAACCGAGGACGGGAAGCTCGTCCTGGCGAACGACTCGGGCGTGCGGTTCGTGCTGCCCGCAGACGATCTGCTGCGCACCCAGCTCCGGCGGATCGACAGGGCCGCCCACAGCGACGAGCCGCGGCTCCCGGCCGTGAGTCCGCGGGAGATCCAGCAGCACATCCGCTCCGGCCTCTCCGCGGAGGAGGTGGCCGCCCTCCTCGGAGCGCGTCTCGAGGACGTGCGGAGGTTCGAGGGCCCCGTCGTCGCCGAGCGCGAGCACATCGTCGGGCGCGCTCTCGCGGTGCCCGTGCTCATGGCCGTCGACCTCGGCGGCGAGCAGAACCCGACGTTCGGCGACGCCATCCGCGGCAAGCTGTCGGACATCGCCGCGACGGGTGAGCGATGGACGAGCTGGAAGGATGACACGGGCTGGGTCGTCAAGCTCGAGTTCACGGCATCCGACGTCGACCACGACGCGCGGTGGAGCTTCGATCCGCGCCGCGGCGCGCTCGCCCCGCTGAACGGCGACGCCACGCAGCTCTCGCGCCAGGGTCCGCTCCCGGAGGGTCTCATCCCCCGGCTGCGCGCCCTCGACGCGGTCGAGCCGCGCGAGGACGAGCGTTTCGACTCCGGGGCCTTCGGACCGCGCCGCCTCCCCGAAGCGGAGACCGCGACCGACGGCCTGACACGGGCCATCCCGTCGGTGCGCGACGCCGCGACGAAGCGCGCTCCGAGCGCCGACGCCCCGCACCCCGACACGGCCGACCTCCTCGAGGCCCTCCGCCGTCGACGGGGCCAGCGCGAGACCGCGCCCGTGCTCGAGACCGAGCCCGATGCTCCGGACGAGCCGGAGAAGCCCGGCGCCGCTCCCGTCGCGATCTTCGACGCCCTCGAGCCGGGGTATGCGGGCGACCCGGAACCGGAACCCGCCGGGGAGACGGCCACCCGCCCGGAGCAGGACGCGCCCCGCCGTCGCGGGCGCGCGTCGATGCCGTCGTGGGATGAGATCGTCTTCGGCGCCCGCGCCGACGACTGACCCTCCTCAGCGCCGTGCGACGGCGCCGAGGAGGATGAGCGGGACGCTCGACTCCTCCGGGGTGACGGAGCCGTGCTGGCCGATCATCGCCTGCGAGCGCTTGTCGGCGAGGCGGTCGTCGTAGAACGCCCACGTGCCGCGCGCCGCGACGAGGACGTCGCCGATGCGCGGTGCCACGGCGTCGTCCACCTCGCCGAACAGACCGGCGGCGACGGCCGCGTCGCGCGTCGAGACGACCCCGCTGCGCTCGGAGAGCCGCGTCCACGTCGCCGCGACGGTCTCCGCCTGCGCGCCGTCGTCGAGGTAGAGGTGGAGCAGCCGCGGCTCGCCGCCGATGAGCGCGACGCCGTCGAGACGCGGATCGCCGTGGTCGAGCAGGTCGTGGCGATGGCGGGGGACGTCGACCATGCCGTGGTCGGCCGTGACGATGACGCCGACGCCGGAGGGGACGGGCGCCGCGAACGCCGCATCGACGTCCTCCAGCGCGGCGAGCCACTGCGGCGAGTCGACGCCGTGCCGGTGTCCCGCCTTGTCGACCTCGGGGAGGTAGCAGTAGACGAAAGCCCCGGGATGGGCGGCGGCGAGCGCGTACGCCGTCGCGACGCGGGCGCGCACCCCGTCCTCCGCGACGTACTCCGCCCCGCGGAGCACCGCGCGGGTGAAGCCCGTGCCGGCGTACTCGCCGAGGCCGACCGCGAACGCGCGCCGGCCATCCGCCAGCGCGCGTTCGAACACGGTCGGCTCCCGCTGCCACGTCGCGGGATCGAGGCCGTCGCGCTCGTAGCCGTTCAGCTGGTTCGCGAGGGTTCCGCGATCGGGATCGCGCACACGGTAGCCCGCCAGGCCATGGCGGCCGGGATCAGCGCCCGTGAGGATGCTCGTGAGCGCGGCAGCCGTCGTGGACGGGAAGACGCTCCGCGCGATGTCGCGACGGGCCATCGCGCCCGCGAGGCGGCGCGCATGTCCCGCGTGGGCGCGCAGCTGGATGGCGCCGAGCCCGTCGACGACGACGACGACGAGCGAGGCCGCGGGGGCGAGCCACGTGCCGCGGCCGTCGAGCGCACGCAGCGACTCGGGGGCGAGCTCGGTGAGGCTCCGGGCGTTCGCCGGGCCCCCGGGTACGATGAGGGACATCCGGGCAAGTCTCCCACAGGGGCGTCCACGCCGCCCTGCACCCGGCCATCCGGCCGTCGGCGGATCGGACCGCGGACGAGCACCGGGCATCACGCGAGGAAGAGGGCTGAATGGCGCGCAGGCAGGCGTCCGACGCTGCACCCGTCGACGAGCGAATCGAGGACATCGACCTCGAGTCCGAGATGCAGGGATCGTACCTCGAGTACGCCTACTCGGTCATCTACTCCCGAGCGCTCCCCGACGCGCGCGACGGCCTCAAGCCCGTGCAGCGGCGCATCCTGTTCCAGATGGCCGAGATGGGCCTGCGCCCCGAGCGCGGTCACGTCAAGAGCGCCCGTGTCGTGGGCGAGGTGATGGGGAAGCTCCACCCCCACGGCGACACCGCCATCTACGACGCGCTCGTCCGCCTCGCCCAGGACTTCGCCCTCCGCGTCCCCCTCGTGGACGGTCACGGCAACTTCGGCTCCCTCGACGACGGCCCCGCGGCCGCCCGCTACACGGAGGCGCGTCTCGCTGCCGCCGCGATGGCGATGACCGAGAATCTCGACGAGGACGTCGTCGACTTCGTGCCGAACTACGACGGCCAGTTCCAGCAGCCCGACGTGCTGCCGGCCGCCTACCCCAACCTCCTCGTCAACGGCACGACCGGCATCGCTGTCGGCATGGCGACGAACATGGCGCCGCACAACCTCACGGAGGTCGTCGCGGCCGCGAACTTCCTCATCGAGAACCCCGACGCCACGCTCGACCAGCTCATGGAGTTCGTCCCCGGCCCCGACTTCCCCTCGGGCGGGATCGTCGTGGGGCTCGACGGCGTCCGCGACGCCTACGAGACGGGGCGCGGCGCGATCAAGGTGCGCGGCAAGGTGTCGATCGAGCAGATCGGCCCGCGGCGGACGGGCATCGTCGTCACGGAGCTGCCGTACATGGTCGGGCCGGAGCGCGTCATCGAGAAGCTCAAGGACGCCGTCCAGTCGAAGAAGCTGCAGGGCATCAGCGACGTCACCGACCTCACGGACCGCAACAACGGGCTGCGGATCGTCATCGGGGTCAAGACCGGCTTCGACCCGCAGGCCGTGTTGGAGCGCCTCTACCGCCTCACCCCGCTCGAGGACTCCTTCAACTTCAACAACGTCGCCCTCGTGGGCGGGCGTCCGCACACCTTGGGCCTGCTCGAGCTCCTGCGGGTGTACGTCGGGCACCGGATCGAGGTCGTCACCCGCCGCAGCCGCTACCGTCTCGCGCGGCGGCAGGAGCGTCTGCACCTCGTGCGGGGCCTGCTGGTGGCCATCCTCGACATCGACGAGGTCATCCAGGTCATCCGCACGTCCGACGACTCCGAGCAGGCCCGCTCGCGCCTGTGCCAGGTGTTCGACCTCGACGACGTGCAGGCGGAGTACATCCTCGAGCTGCGGCTGCGCCGCCTCACGAAGTTCTCGCGCATCGAGCTCGAGAAGGAGCGCGACGAGCTGCTCGCGGAGATCGCGCACCTCGAGGAGCTGCTGGGATCGGATGCCCTCCTGCGCCGCCAGGTGTCGGCCGAGCTGGACGCGGTCGTCGACAAGTACGGCACGCCGCGGCGCACGCTCCTCATGAACGCGAAGCCGGCGGCGACCCGCTCGCGCAAGACCGACGACGCGGACCTCCAGATCGCCGACGGCCCGACGCTCGTCGCGCTGTCGACGACGGGGCGCGCCGTGCGCGTGGAGGTTCCCGAGGGGCAGACGCTCGCGGCCTCGGGGCGGCGCAGCAAGCACGATGCGATCCTCTCCACCGTCGCCACGACCATCCGCGGCGAGGCCGGCGCCCTCACGAACCGCGGCCGGCTCGTGCGGTTCCACCCCGTCGACATCCCGTCGGTGCCGGCCAACGCCGTGCAGCTGGGCGTGGGCGTGAAGCTGCACGACTACGTCGGCCTCACGGACCGCGCGGAGCGGATCGTCGCACTCATCCGCCTCGACGACGAGACGCCGGTCGCGCTCGGGACGGCGCAGGGCGTCGTCAAGCGCATCGTCCCGGCCGCTCTGTCGGCGAAGCCCGACGTCGAGGTCATCGCCCTGAAGCCCGGCGACGAGGTCGTCGGCGCCTCGCCCGCGGGCGAGGAGACGGAGCTCGTGTTCGTCACCACCGACGCGCAACTGCTGCACTTCGCCGCGTCGTCGGTGCGCCCGCAGGGTGCGGCGGCCGGCGGGATGGCCGGGATCAAGCTCGGCGCGAACGCGTCGGCGCTGTTCTTCGGCGCCGTCTCGGGCGACGGCGACGTCGTCGTCACCGTGTCGGGCTCGGAGGCGATGCTGCCGGGCGCCGACACGGGGCGCGCGAAGATCTCGGACTTCTCCGAGTTCCCGGGCAAGGGCCGCGCGACGGGCGGGGTCCGCGCGCACGCCTTCCTCCGCGGCGAGGACCGGCTCACGCTCGCATGGGTGGGGCCCGACCCGGCGCTCGCCGTCGACCAGAACGGCTCCGCGCGCAAGCTCCCCCAGACGCTCGCCAAGCGCGACGCGTCGGGTCAGCCGCTCGAGGCCGTCATCTCGTCGATCGGCCGCACGATCGTCTGACGTCGCACCTCGCGACGTCTCGACTCGGTCGCAGCACACCCTCGCCCGTCGACCGACCAGGAGGGGCTCGGACCGTCAGGCGTCGATCGCCTCGCGGTCGAGGCGGTCGGCGGAGTCGATGATGAACTCGCGGCGCGGCGCGACCTCGTTGCCCATGAGCATCTCGAAGACGCGGCCTGCCGCCTCCGCGTCCTCCATCCGCACCCGGCGGAGCAGACGTCCATCGCGCTGCATGGTCGTCTCCGCGAGCTGGTCGGCATCCATCTCGCCGAGGCCCTTGTACCGCTGGATGGGCTCCTGCCAGCGCTTGCCCTGCTTCTGCAGCTTCGCGAGCAGCCGCTGCAGCTCGACGTCGCTGTACGTGTAGATCGTCTCGTTCGGCTTGGAGCCGGGGTTGACGACGATGACCCGATGCAGCGGCGGGACGGCCGCGTACACGCGACCGTCCTCGATGAGCGGCCGCAGGTAGCGATAGAACAGCGTCAGCAGCAGCGTGCGGATGTGCGCGCCGTCGACATCGGCGTCGCTCATCATGATGACCTTGCCGTAGCGCGCGGCCTCGATGTCGAAGGTCCGGCCCGATCCCGCGCCGATCACCTGGATGATGGATGCGCACTCGGCGTTCGACAGCATGTCGCCGATCGACGCCTTCTGCGTGTTGAGGATCTTGCCGCGGATGGGCAGCAGCGCCTGGAACTCGCTGTCTCGCGCTCGACGCGCCGTGCCGAGCGCGGAGTCGCCCTCGACGATGAACAGCTCCGATTGCGCCACGTCGCTCGAACGGCAGTCGATCAGCTTGGCCGGGAGGGAGGAGCTCTCCAGCGCGTTCTTCCGACGCTGCGTCTCCTTGTGGGCGCGCGCCGACACGCGCGCCTTCATCTCGGCGACGACCTTGTCGAGCAGCATCGAGGTCTGGTTCTTGTCGTCGCGCTTCGTCGACGTGAAGCGCTCGCGGAGCCCCTCGCGAACCACCTTCGCGACGATCGCGCGCACGGCAGGGGTGCCGAGGACCTCCTTGGTCTGTCCCTCGAACTGCGGCTCCGGGACCGTGACGGTGAGGACGGCTGTGAGGCCCGCCAGCACGTCGTCCTTCTCGAGCTTGTCGTTCTGGCCCACCTTGAGGCGCCGGGCGTTCTTCTCCACCTCGGCGCGCAGCTGCTTGAGCAGCTCCTGCTCGAACCCCTGCTGGTGCGTACCGCCCTTGGGCGTCGAGATGATGTTGACGAACGAGCGGATGGCCGTGTCGTAGCCGGTCCCCCATCGCAGGGCGATGTCGACCGTGCACTCGCGCTGGACCTCGGTCGAGCGCATCGAGCCGTCCGGCTGGAGCATCGGCACGGTCTCCTGGAACGTGCCGGAGCCCTGCAGCCGCCAGTCGTCGGTGACGGGAGCGTCGGTGGCGAGGAAGTCGACGAACTCGGAGATGCCGCCGTCGAAGCGGTACGAGGTCTCCACGGCGTCGTCGCCGCGCTCGTCGCGGATGACGATCTCGAGGCCCGGCACGAGGAACGCCGTCTGCCGCGCCCGCGTGACGAGCTCGTCGAGCTGGAATGCCGCATCCCTCGTGAAGATCTGACGGTCGGCCCAGTAGCGCACGCGCGTTCCGCTGACGCCCTTCCCGACCTTGCCGACGACACGCAGCTCGCTGCGCTCCTCGAAGGGGCGGAACGGCGCATCCGGCGCCGGAGCCCCGGCATCGTCGAAGAGGCCGGGCTCGCCTCGGTGGAACGACATCGCCCACGTCTTCCCGTCGCGATCGACCTCGACGTCGAGCCGCTCCGAGAGCGCGTTCACGACGGACGCGCCCACGCCGTGAAGACCACCGGACGCGGCATACGAGCCGCCGCCGAACTTCCCGCCCGCGTGCAGCTTCGTGTAGACGACCTCAACGCCCGAGAGTCCCGTGCGCGGCTCGATGTCGACAGGGACGCCGCGACCGCGGTCGTGTACCTCGACCGAGCCGTCGCCGTGCAGGATGACGTCGATGCGCGAGCCGTTGCCCGCGACCGCCTCGTCGACGGCGTTGTCGATGATCTCCCACAGGCAGTGCATGAGCCCGGGCGAGCCGTTCGAGCCGATGTACATTCCGGGGCGCTTGCGGACGGCCTCGAGGCCCTCCAGGACCTGGAGGTGGTGGGCGGAGTACTCGGCGGTCACAGTGTTCGATCATACTTTCGACGCGGCAGACCGCCTGCATGACACTCCCCTGCCGGGGGCCGACGTACGCGCTGAGCGAAACACGCCGCCCTTCGGGCATCTTTCCGAGGTGGGCGTGGTTTCATACTGTGAACTCGGATCAGGCAGTTCGAACAGGAGGCAGACCATGACCGCGACAACGACACCCGAAGCACCTGCCGCCTACCGCCTCACGGCCGCCGACCGCTGCGACAGCTGCGGCGCGCAGGCCTACATCGCCGCCGAGGTGAACGGCAGCCAGCTGCTCTACTGCGCCCACCACGGTCGCAAGTACGAGGAGAAGCTGCGCGCCGTCGCCACGTCGTGGATCGACGAGACGGCCCGTCTCGCCGAGGCCGGCTGAGACACCGTGCTTCCGAAGCGCCCGTCCGCGAGGACGGGCGCTTCGTCGTCGGGGCGCGCCCTCAGCCCACGTGCACGCGCGGGATGAGGGGCGACAGCCGCAGCAGAGGCTCCTCGCCGACCGTGCCCGCCGCCTCGCCGACGCTCGTCGGCGTCCACTCCCCCGTCGTGCCCGGCCCGAAGACCACGACCTCGTCGCCGACGGCGGCACCCGGCCACGACGCGACGGTCGACGTGGTCTCCGCGACGTCGAGGAGCGTGCGAGGGCCCGCTGGCGTCCCCACGTCGATACGCCCGGCGAGCGTCGAGAACACGCCGTCGAGCCATCCGACGCCGATCTCCACGCGGTCTGCGCCGATGCCGACGACATCGGCGACGAGCGAGGCTGCCGGTGCCACACCGGGGACGTCGTCGTCGCCGGCCGATCGGATGCCGTAGCAGAAGGCGCCGATGCGCACGAGGTCGCCGCGGAACGCCGGCCGGTGCCACGCCGCGGCGCTCGCCGCCAGGTGCCGCACGCCGGGGCGGAGGCCCGCGTCGAGCGCGACGCGGCCCGCCTCCTCGAACACCGCCCGTGAGAGGTCGTCCTCGGCGTCGCTCGCCTCCGAGATGTGGCTCCACAGGCCGACGACGTGGATGGCGCCGTCCCGCTCGAGCGCGGCGGCGCGCGCCGTGAACGACGGCCATTCCTCCGGTCGCACGCCGTTGCGGTGGAGTCCCGTGTCGATCTTGAGGTGGACGGGAGCGGCCGCCCCGCGGCCGGTCGCGATGCGCGCCACACGCTCGAGGTAGCCGCCGTCGCCGACGCCGAGCTCCAGCCCGGCATCGAGGGCGCCGCCGATCGCCTCCTCCGGCAGCGTCGCCCAGCAGAACACGCGCGCGCGATCGCCGGCCGCCGCCTTCGCGCGCGCCGCCGACGGCACGTCGATGGCGCCGAACCACGACACGCCCTCGTCGAGCGCCGCCGCGACGACGGGCTCGACGCCGTGCCCGTACGCGTCGTCCTTCACGACGACGAGGAGCGCGGCGGGCGCCACACGATCGGCCACCGCGCGCACGTTGGCCCGCAGACGCGCCAGGTCGATCCTCAGCTCGGTCATCCCGCCACCTCCCGCGCGGTGCCGAGACCCACACGCGCCGCGAGCTCGCCGGGACGCAGCCCCGTCGCAGACGCCCACTGCACGAGCTCGTCGCGGACCGCGCCATCCCCGAAGAACACGACCTCATCACCCGGGACGACATCCCCGTGCGATCCCACATCCACGACGCACACGTCCATCGCGACCCGTCCGACGATCCTCCGGCGACGACCTCGGATGTCGACGTGCACGCTGTTGCCGAGCGCGCGGACGACGCCCTGCGCGTACCCGCCGGGCACGAGGGCGACGCGCGTGTCCGCCGCGGCACGGTGGATGTAGCCGTACGACACGCCCTCGCCCTCGCGGAGCGGCTTCGTCGACAGCACACGCGCCCTCAGCGACATCACGGGTGCGCCGCCCTCCAGTCCCAGGATGCGCCCCATCGGGACGGTCGGGACGGCATCCGTCACGACGAAGCCGAGGTCCTCGGCGATCGCGCGGTCGACGGCGTCGACGACGACAGCGCCGACTCCTGCGTGCCGGAGGGCGCGACCCACCACGAGAAGCCCGTGGCCCCACGCGTCGCGGCGCAGATCGCCGACGTCCGAGGCGCCGACCGATGCCGACTCGAGGTTCGCGGCGAGGGAGGCGGGCGACACGCGCGTCCACGGGGCCGCGGTCCGGAGGCGGGGCGAAGTCACCCGATCTAGACTAGCCAGGCCCCCCGCCCGCGACCTGGAGGACGCCCGCATGCCCTCGACCGGCCTCAGCCTCGGCCCCAAGCTCCGCTATCTCGTGGAGCGGGCGCGCCGCATCGACGTCTCGTCGGTGATCGAACGCGCCAAGGAGGTGCACGAGCAGCACGGCAAGCCCGTGCCGCTCGTCGTCGCCGACATGCTGTGGTCGGCCGGCCGCCGCGATGTCGCCTTCCAGGACTACGTGGACTACGACTTCGCCATCCTGTCGAAGGCGGAGCGTGCGACCTTCATGACGCACCCCGTGTCCATGCAGCTCGCCGCGCGGTACGCGCATCCCGACTACCGCGTGCTGTTCGAGAACAAGATCGAGTTCAACAAGCGGTTCGACCGGTTCCTGCGTCGGGAGTGGCTCGTCGTCGAGACGAGCAACGCCGACGCTGTGCGCGCGTTCGTCGAGAAGCACGGCACGATCGTCGCGAAGGTGCCCGTGAGCCACATGGGGCTCGGCGTCCACCGGTACCACGCGAGCGAGGTCGACGACTGGGCGGCCTTCCACCGCGGGCTGCTCGACCGCGACGAGGTCCTGCTCGAGGAGGTCATCGTGCAGCACCCCGACCTCGCCGCGGTCTGCCCGGGAACCGTCAACACCACGCGCATCACGGCGTTCCACGACGGCGCCGATGTGCACATCCTCGCGATCGCGCAGAAGTTCGGGCGCGGCGCGGTGAGCGACCAGATGTCGTTCGGCGGCTTCTACACGATGCTCGACGATGCCGGGCGCGCGCTCGGATCCGGCTACGACTCGCACGGGCACGTGCACGAGAAGCACCCCGACACGGGCTTCCCGATCGCGTCGTTCCAGCTGCCCCTCATGGACGAGGTGCGCACGTTCATCGACGCGGTCGCGCGCATCGTGCCTCAGGTGCAGTACGTCGGATGGGACGTCGTGGTCACGCCGGACGGCCCCGTGCTCGTGGAAGGCAACTGGGGCGCGGGCGTCTACGAGAACAAGCCGTCGGTGACGGGCATCCGCACGGGCCACAAGCCTCGGTACCGCACGGCGATCGGCTTCTGACCCGCGAACGACGAACGCCCCTCGGCGGAGGGGCGTTCGTCGTCTGGTCTCACACCTCGCGGATGATGCCGAGCGGCGTCGACTGGTGGCCCTGGCCGAGCGGGTTGTCGCCGAGGATGCGCACCAGTCGCCTCTCCCCCGCCTTGTCGAGCGTCGAGCCGAGGATGTTGCCGCCGATGTCGTTGATGTCGACGACGGCGACGTGGGCGTCGACCCCGAGGAGCGAGCGGACGTGCGCCGCGACCTCGCGCGGACGCTCGGGACCGAGGACGACCGCCTTGTTGTACGGCGGGATGGTGCCGGGCGTCGGGCCGTCGATCGCGCGCGCCTTGTCGCCGGCGATGCGGTAGAAGTCGCCGCGGCGCCCGAAGAGCTTCGTCACGGCCGACACGGCCGCGGCGAAGAGGATCCGGGGCGTGCCGACCTCACGCAGCGCCATCTCCATCGTCTCGGGGATGCCGAGGCCGATGCCGTAAGCGGTCTTCGTGACGTACTTCGAGAGGAACGTCGCCAGCTTGCGCGGCTGGATCTCGTCCATCATGTACGAACGTCCCTGCGTGATGGCGACGATCTTCTCCGTCACGAAAAGCAGGTCGCCCGGCTCGACGGCGTCCTTCGCGTACTCCGCGATGATCTCGTCGATCCGGTCGTCCGGCATCACCACCTTCGTGCGCAGGGGGATGCGCGCGTAGCGGACGCCGTCGACCTCGACCTCGAGGTGCTTGCCCTCGTTCGCCTCCGCCATCACTCGAGGTAGTCCCGAAGCGACTGCGAGCGGCTCGGGTGGCGCAGCTTCGCCATCGTCTTCGACTCGATCTGGCGGATGCGCTCACGCGTCACGCCGAAGGTGTCGCCGATCTGGTCGAGGGTCTTCGGCTGCCCGTCGCCGAGGCCGAAGCGCATGCGGATGACACCCGCCTCGCGCTCGGAGAGCGAGTCGAGCAGGCTCTCGAGCTGACGCTGCAGCATCGTGAAGCCCACCGCGTCGGCCGGGACGACCGCCTCGGTGTCCTCGATGAGGTCGCCGAACTCGCTGTCGCCGTCCTCGCCGAGCGGCGTGTGGAGCGAAATGGGCTCGCGGCCGTACTTCTGGACCTCGACGACCTTCTCGGGCGTCATGTCGAGCTCCTTCGAGAGCTCCTCGGGCGTGGGCTCGCGACCCAGGTCCTGCAGCATCTGCCGCTGGACCCTGGCGAGCTTGTTGATGACCTCGACCATGTGGACCGGGATGCGGATGGTGCGCGCCTGGTCGGCCATGGCGCGCGTGATGGCCTGGCGGATCCACCACGTCGCGTACGTCGAGAACTTGAAGCCCTTGGTGTAGTCGAACTTCTCGACCGCGCGGATGAGACCGAGGTTGCCCTCCTGGATGAGATCCAGGAACTGCATGCCGCGTCCCGTGTAGCGCTTCGCGAGCGACACGACGAGGCGGAGGTTCGCCCCGAGCAGGTGGCTCTTCGCGCGCTGACCGTCCCGCGACACCCACTGCAGGTCGAGGCCGAGCTGGCTCGACTTCTCCGCCGCCGACATCTTCGACAGCTTCTCCTCCGCGAACAGGCCGGCCTCGATGCGCATGGCGAGGTCGACCTCCTCCGCGGCGTTCAGCAGCGGGACCTTGCCGATCTGCTTGAGGTAGTCCTTGACGGGGTCGGCCGTGGCGCCCGTGATCTGCGTCGAGTAGACGGGGACGTCCTCCTCGTCGCTCGAGCTGATGACGATGGCGCCCGTGGGCAGCGGCTCGGCCGTCGCCGGCTTGCCCTTGTCGTCGTCGCCCTTGGCGTCGTCCTTCGCCTCGTCGGCGTCGTCGGACGTCTCGTCGGCGTCGTCCGCCTCGAGCTCGACGTCGCCATCGAGCTCCTCCTCGTCCTCGTCGGACGCCTTCGCGCTCTTCGCCGCCTTCGTCCTCTTCGTCGACGCGGTCTTGGCTGCGGTCTTCTTCGTGGTCTTCTTGGCCGCGGGACCGGCGGCCGCAGCGGCCTCGTCCTCGACGGCCTCGTCGTCGTTCGCGGTGCTCCGCGAAGCCTTCGTGGCAGTTGTCACGTTCTCGCCTTTCACCGATGGCGCTGTGCGCCTCGCCCCCGGGTGTCTTCGGGCACTAGTAAGACCCTTGTCAAGTCCTGCGCCTCGCCAGCACGGGACTCGCCAATGGGTCGTCGGACCATTGTCTCACACTCCGCCGCGCGATCCGACGCGGCGCCCGGGTGACCCACATTGCGACAACAGCGGCCGCGGCCGCCGCATTCCCCCGCGGACGCCTCAGCCGATCGGCTTGTCGTCGTCGCCCGTCGGCCGGGACGCGAGATAGCGCTCGAGCTCGGCGGCGAGCTCGTCCGCGCTCGGCAGGTCGCTCTCGTGCAGACCCGAGCGCGGCGACGTGCCGTCGACGAGACCGGCCATGTAGGCGTCGTAGCGCTCCTCGAGACCCGCGATCATGCGGCCGAGCTCGTCGTTCCCGGCGATCTGCTCCCCCACCTTCGCGAGGTACTCGGTGTTCTCCGTGCGCAGGGCGTCGACGTCGAAGACGCGCCCCGTCGACGAGGCGATCCGGTCGATCGCCGAGAGCGTCGCCGCGGGGTAGTCCGTCTCCGCGAGGTAGTGCGGGATGAGGAGGACGAAGCCGGCGACGAGGAGCCCCGTCTGCGCCGCCCGGAACTCGAGCAGATGCCCGGCTGTCGCGGGCACCTGCGTGCGCGGCTGCCAGATCGACTGCGCCGCGATGAGCTCCGGCCGGTTGCCGCTGACGGTCGCCCCCAGATCGCGCGTGTGGGGCACCGGCATGGCGATCGCATGCACCCAGGTCAGCCCCGAGACGTCGAACTCGCGCGCGAAGGACAGCACCGTGTCGACGAAGCCGTCCCACACGAAGTCGGGCTCGTACCCCGAGAGCAGGAGGAAGGGCTGCCCGAGCGCGTCCTGCGCGAGCGACAGCTCGAGGCGCGGCGGACGGTACTCCGTCAGGTGGTCCTTGTCGAAGGTCACGATCGGGCGGCGCGCACGGTAGTCGAGGAGCGCGTCGTTCGAGAACACGGCCACGATGCGCTGGTCGACGACCGCGCGCATGTAGTCGATCGCGCCGGACACCGCGCCGCCCGCGTCGGTGAACCCGGTGAGCAGCACGACGAGAGGAAGCCCGCCGGGGACGACGGGGGCGTCGGCGGCGCGTTCGCTGAGGTCTCGGGGGACGGGCATTCCTCCATGCTACGAGGCGGCGCGCCCTCGCGGGCCGTCGCACCCGGTGAAGGACCGGAACCTAGGATGGGAGGCATGTCGCACCCCGATATCGCGCTGTCCCCGACAGCTGTCCCCGCGGAGGGTGCCGATGCCCTCGTGATCGCGATCCCCGATCCCGCAGGAGACGACGCCGCGCCGGCACGACCGGCAGAGCTCGCCGCCGCACTCGACGCCATCGGATTCACCGCGGCGAAGGGCGCATTCGCCCGCGTCCACGCACCCGGCTTCTCGGATCTCCCCCTCGCCGTCGTCGGCCTCGGACGCGCCCCCGACGCACGCACGGTGCGCGACGCGGTGGGCGCCGCCATCCGGCAGCTCACCGGCTTCGACATCGTCGCCGTGTCGGTCCCGGCGGAGATCGAGGGCGGATGGCTCGCCGCCGCGGAGGGGGCGGCGCTCGGCGGGTACGCCTTCGACGACTACAAGTCCGATTCCGAGGAGAAGAAGGCGAAGCGCCGACGTGCGCGCCGCGTCGTCGTGCACGCTCCCGACGGTGCCGACGACGCCGACCTCGCCGCCATCCGGGCGGGCGCCGAGGCCGTCGCCCTCGTCAAGGACCTCGTGTCGACGCCTGCGGAGTGGCAGAGCCCCGCTCGACTCGCCGACATCGCTCTGGAGACGACCGCCGACCTGCCGGTGACGGCGACGGTGTGGGACGAGGCGCGGCTGGCCGAGGACGGTTTCGGTGGCATCCTCGGCGTCGGCCAGGGCTCCGATCGACCGCCGCGCCTCGTGCGGCTCGACTATGCGCCGGAGGGAGCCGCGCGGCACGTCGCGCTCGTCGGCAAGGGCATCACGTTCGACACCGGCGGTCTGTCGCTCAAGCCCGCCGCGTCGATGGTCGGCATGCAGGAGGACATGACGGGCGCCGCCGAGGTGCTGGCGGTCGTCCGGGCCGCCGCCCAGCTCGCCCTCCCCGTGCGGGTCACGGGGTGGCTGTGCATCGCCGACAACATGCCGTCGGGGCGCGCGACGCGGCCCGGCGACGTGCTCGTGATCGCCGACGGCACCACGGTCGAGGTCACCAACACCGATGCCGAAGGCCGCCTCGTGCTCGCCGACGGCCTCGTCGCGGCAAGCCGCGAGCACCCCGACGTCGTCGTCGACGTCGCCACGTTGACGGGCGCCATGGTGGTGGCTCTCGGCACGCGCCACACGGGCGTCATGGGGCACGGCGACGCCGTCGACGCCTTCCTCCGCGCAGCCGACCGCACGGGCGAGCTCGCGTGGGCACTCCCCCTCCCCGAGCACATCGCGGACGAGCTGGACTCGCGGATCGCCGACGTCCGCAACGCGAACGTCGGCAACCGCGCGGGCGGGGCGCTCTACGCGGGTCTCTTCCTGCAGCGCTTCGTCGGGCGCACGGCGGACGAGGACGACGCCCCGCGCATCCCCTGGGTGCACCTCGACATCGCCGGCTCCTCCATGAGCACGGGAGCGGCGTACGGGTTCACAGACAAGGGGCCGACGGGCGCCACGGTGCGCGCGCTGCTCGACTTCGTCGCGGCAGGAGGCGAGGTCCTGTGAGCGATCGCACCGTCGACGTCGTCGTGCTCGGAGGCGGCAGCGGAGGCTACGCGGCCGCGCTGCGAGCCGCCGAGCTCGGCAAGAGCGTCATCGTCGTCGAGAAGGACAAACTGGGCGGCACGTGCCTCCACCGCGGCTGCGTGCCGACGAAGGCGATGCTGCACGCCGCCGAGGTCGCCGACACCGTCCGCGAGGCGGGCGCCTACGGCATCGGCGCCGAGCTCACGGGCATCGACCCCGCGCGCATCGCCGCGTACCGCGACGGCATCGTCTCGAAGAAGCACAAGGGTCTCGAGGGACTCGTCAAGGCGCGCGGCATCGAGGTCGTCTCCGGCGCCGGCACACTGGAGCCGGGACCCGCCGTGCGCGTCGGCGACGACCTCTACCGCGGCGGCGACGTCGTCATCGCGACGGGCTCGTACAGCCGCGGCCTTCCGGGACTGGAGTTCGGCGGACGCGTCATCGACAGCGAGGGAGCACTCGCCCTGGCCACCGTGCCCGGCCGCGCGATCATCCTGGGCGGCGGCGTCATCGGCGTCGAGTTCGCGAGCGTCTGGCGTTCGCTCGGTGCCGAGGTGACGATCGTCGAGGCGCTCGACCGGCTCGTGCCGAACGAGGATGCCGCGCTCAGCAAGGCGCTCGAGCGCGCCTACCGCAAGCGGGGCATCCGCACGTCGCTCGGCGTGCGGTTCTCGTCGGTCTCGCAGGACGATTCCTCCGTGACCGTGACGCTGGAGAACGGCGAGGCCCTCACGGCGGACGTCCTCCTCGTCGCCGTCGGACGCGGCCCTGCGACCGACGGCATCGGCCTGGATGAGACGGGGGTCGCCCGCGACCGCGGCTTCGTGACCACCGACGACCTGCTGCGCACCTCGGTCGCCCATGTGTGGGCCGTGGGCGACATCGTCAGGGGGCTGCAGCTCGCCCACCGCGGATTCCAGCAGGGCATCGCCGTCGCCGAGCGCATCGCGGGGCTGACGAGCGCGCCGGTCGCCGACGCGCAGATCCCCCGCGTGACGTACTCGCATCCCGAGCTCGCCTCCGTCGGGCTCACGGAGGAGCAGGCGCGCGCGGCGCACGGCGACGACGCCATCGCGACGACCGAGTTCAACCTCGCGGGCAACGCGAAGAGCGAGATCATCGGCACGGCCGGCCTCGTGAAGGTCGTCCGCCGCGTCGACGGGCCCGTGCTCGGCGTGCACCTCGCAGGCGACCGCGTGGGCGAGCTCATCACGGAGGGGCAGCTCGCCGTCGCGTGGGAGGCCCATCCCGAGGACATCGCGCCGCTCCTCCATGCGCACCCCACGCAGAGCGAGGCGCTCGGCGAGGCCTTCCTCGCGCTGGCCGGAAAGCCGCTCCACGCGCTCTGACGCCCTCGAGCACCCCGCAGCATCACTAAGCTAGATGAGAATTCGACACTCCGAAGGAGACTCCTGACATGAGCACTTCCGTCGTCCTCCCCGCTCTCGGAGAGAGCGTCACCGAGGGAACGGTCACCCGCTGGCTGAAGCAGGTCGGCGATACCGTCGCAGCGGACGAGCCGCTTCTCGAGGTGTCGACCGACAAGGTCGACACCGAGATCCCCTCGCCCGTGAGCGGCGTTCTGGAGGCGATCCTCGTTCAGGAGGACGAGACCGTCGAGGTCGGCGCCGAGCTCGCCCGACTGGGCGACGGATCCGGCGCCCAGGAGGCGCCCGCGGCTCCTGCCGCCGAGGCGCCCGCCGCAGAGCAGGCGCCCGCCCCGGAGGCTCCCGCGGCCCCGGCCCCCGCCGCCGCGGCCCCGGCCCCCGCCGCCGAGGCTCCGGCCGAGGCGCCCTCCGCGTCGTCCGACGCATCGGATGTGGTCCTCCCCGAGCTCGGAGAGAGCGTCACCGAAGGCACGGTCACCCGCTGGCTGAAGCAGGTCGGCGACAGCGTCGAGGTCGACGAGCCCCTGCTCGAGATCTCCACCGACAAGGTCGACACCGAGATCCCCTCGCCCGTCGCGGGCACCGTGCAGGAGATCCTCGTCCAGGAGGACGAGACCGTCGAGGTGGGCTCCGTGCTCGCACGCGTCGGAAGCGGCGCGCCCGCGGCACCGGCACCCGCTGCGGCACCGGCACCCGCTGCGGCACCGGCACCGGCTCCTGAGGCGGCCCCCGCGGCAGCCGCACCCGCTGCCCCGGCGCCCGCCGCTGCCCCGGCGCCCGCCGCTGCCCCGGCACCTGCCGCTGCCCCGGCGCCCGCCGCTGCCCCGGCACCTGCCGCAGCCCCGGCTCCGGCCGCCCCCGCCGGCGACGACAAGATCTACGTCACCCCGCTCGTGCGACGTCTCGCAGCGCAGAACGGCGTCGACCTCGCGACCGTCTCGGGCACGGGCGTCGGCGGCCGCATCCGCAAGGAGGACGTGCTGAAGGCGGCGGAGTCGGCTTCGGCGCCCGCCACCGCCGCCCCCGCCGCGCCCGCTGCCGTGAAGCCCGAGCCGTCGCCGCTGCGCGGGACGACCGCGCCGATGTCGCGCCTGCGCAAGGTGCTCGCCACGCGCGCCGTCGAGTCGATGCAGCAGACCGCCCAGCTGACGACGGTCGTCGAGGTCGACGTGACGAAGCTCGCCGGCTACCGCGACCAGGTGAAGGGCTCGTTCCTCGAGAAGACGGGCGACAAGCTGTCGTTCCTGCCCTTCTTCGCGCTCGCCGCCGCGGAGGCGCTGCAGGCCTTCCCGATCGTGAACTCCACGGTCGACGCCGACAACAACATCGTGTACCCGGCATCCGAGAACCTCTCGATCGCCGTCGACACGGAGCGCGGCCTCCTCACCCCGGTCGTCCGCGACGCCGGGTCGAAGAACCTCGCGCAGATCGCACACGAGATCGCCGACCTCGCCGCGCGCACGCGCGACAACAAGCTGAAGCCCGACGAGCTCGCCGGCGGCACCTTCACGCTCACGAACACGGGTTCGCGCGGCGCGCTGTTCGACACGCCCGTCGTCTTCCTGCCGCAGTCGGCCATCCTCGGTACCGGCGTCGTGTTCAAGCGCCCCGGCGTCGTGAAGGTCGACGGCGTGGAGGCGATCGGCATCCGCTCGTACGTGTACCTCGCGCTCTCGTACGACCACCGCACGATCGACGGCGCCGATGCCGCGCGCTTCCTGTCGACCGTGAAGGCCCGCCTCGAGGCAGCCGACTTCGCGGGGGACCTCGGCATCTGAGACACCGCCGCTCCCGGAGGGGGCGGGATGGGCGCCACGCGCTCATCCCGCCCCCTCCGCCGTCTCATACGTCTGCCGGAGCTGCCACACCCCGTCGACCCGTTCGAGGACGACGTGGCGCACGATGCCGTCACCCTCGACGCGCGTGACAGCGACATCGCCGAAGTCGTCCACGAGCGCAGGGGCCGCCGCGCCGTCGATGAGCCGTGCGGTCGCCTGCTCGGGGGTCTCCTCCTCGGCGGACGGCGTCGGCGCCGCGGACGCCCTCGCGTGTGCGGACGGCCCGTGCTCGGCCGGCGCGTGCTCGGCCGGAGGCGTCGCCTCCGCAGAGGGTGCGAGCGGTGTCGACGTCGCAAGCACGCCGGCCGAAGACGCGCCCCCGTCATCCGCCATGCCGGTGTGCTCGGGCGCTGGCGCGGCGTCGTCGCTCGTCGACGGCCACGCGAGCCCCACCGCCAGCACGGCACCGCCGCAGATCGCACCGACGATGATCGGCGCACGTCGACGGACCGGACCTCCTGCACGCGAGGCGCGTCGCCGGGCCGCGCGCGACGGTCGGACGCCCCGTGCGGTGGTTCCTGCGCGTATCCGGCGGCCGACCTCGGCGAACGCATCCGCCACGAGGTCGCCGATTCCGACGTCGACGCGGCGTGCGAGCCATCCCTCCGATGGCGTAACGGGGCGCGCGTCCTCACGCAGCTCGGCGTCGTCCGGGCGGACCAACGATGGGCCGTCTTCCGCGAACGGCTGAGGCGCGCACGCCTCGAAGAGGCGCGCCTCCAGCTCGGGACCCGTGCGCCGCAGCGCACGCGGTCGTTCGAGCGCGACCCGCACATCGTCGAGCACACGACGCACGACCTTGTCGGGGCAGCACTCCCCCGCGGCCGCGAGCAGCCTGGCCGCCGACACCTCCGCGGGATCCCCGTCACCGAAGGCGAACAGCGGCCGCGCATCGGCCGAGAGCCACCACCGCCCCCGCGGAGCCTCGGCGCCGGGCGGCCGCTGCGCCCACGCCTCCTGCACGCCACGGAGCAGGCTCACCGCGAGCGTCACCGCCTCTCCGCCGCGCAGCACCGGCCCACGGGCGACGCGCTGCGCGAGACGCGCCTCCACGGTGTCGTCGCAGCGTGGCAGGACGACAGCGTGTCCGTCGGCCAGGCGCACGACGTCGAGCGGCGCCAGCACGTGCTGGGAGCCGGCGGTGCGCCACCCCTCCCACTCGTGGAGATGCTCGACCGGGACGAGCACGACCGAGTCCTCTCCTCCCTGCGAGGCGATGATCCCTTCGAGCGGCGACGAGGGCGGCGACACCCGTCGGACGGCGCGGTACGCACCGGTCGGCTCCGTGGGAGGCGGAGCAGTTCCCGTGACGACGGCATCCCAGCTCATGCCCTCCACGATGCACGCATCCATCCGGCGTGATCGCCCCGGACCGGGCGATGTGGAGAGCACACGCCGCACGACGAGGGCTGGGGACGGGAGGACGGCCCCCTCGGGCCGCGGAGGGCCATCCGACGCCGGTAGAATCGAGCTATGGCAGCACGCAGCGCACCCGCGGAGAAGCGACCCGGCTTCTTCTCCCAGATCAAGTCACTCTTCACCTTCACCCGTGAGGCGTTCCCGTGGCTCGGCTGGCTGCTCATCGCCATCATCGCGGTGGGCGTCGCGCTCGGCGTCGTCGCCGGCTTCCTCCTGCAGCCCGTCTGGTGGGGCATCCTGCTCTGGGCGATCACAGGCCTCATGGTCGGCGCGCTCGGCGCCATGATCACGATGACGCAGCTCTCCACGCGCGCCATGTACCGCAAGCTCGACGGCATGCCCGGCGCATCCGGCCATGTGCTGGCCAACATGCTGGGGCGGAGCTGGCGCGCCGACGACATGCCCGTCGGCATCAACCCGAAGACGCAGGAGGCCGTCTACCGCGCGGTCGGCAAGGGCGGGATCGTCATCGTGGGCGAGGGCTCGCGCGGGCGGCTCACGCGCCTCATGCGCGACGAGCGGATGAAGGCCCAGCGCGTCGCACAGGGCGTGCCGGTCCACGAGTTCTACATCGGGCACGGCGAAGGCGAGGTTCCCATCGACCGCCTCTCGAAGACGATCAAGGCGCTTCCGAAGGCCATCGACCGCGCCACCATGGGCGCCGTCGTCCAGCGCATCGAATCGGTCTCGCAGTCGCTCGCGTCCCTGCCGATCCCGAAGGGGATCGACCCCACGAAGGTGCGCGCGCAGCGACCGCGCTGATCCGCTGTCCGAACGTCACGAGAGCCCCGCTGATCGGCGGGGCTCTCGTCGTCTCCGGCTCAGGCTCGCACGAGGATGGTTCCCGCGGCCTTGTCGTGGAGTCCGCGCTGGTCGGCGTCCCAGATCACGGCGGGGATCACGACGACGAGGAGGAGCGTGCGCACGAGCGGTCGCCAGACGCCCGTCCACGCGCCATCCGCCCGCACCACCCGCATGCCGAGCAGACGATGCCCCGGGCTGCCGCCCAGGGTCGGGATGAAGAGGACCTGCAGCGCGGCGAACACCGCCATCGGGGCGAACTGCGTCCATCCCGCCTCAGCGGGCAGGGCGAACTGGTCGAACGAGAAGAAGGCCGTCGCGATGAGGGTCGCGGCGGCGTAGTCGATGAGGAGTGCGCCGATGCGGCGGCCGGGGCGCGCGATGCTGCCGGAGCCCGTCGAGGGCAGCCCCAGGCGGGCGCCCGGGTAGTCGGCGGAGGTCGAGGTCGTCACCTGTCGAGCCTAGATCAGCCCGCCCTGTAACATGCCGGAAACAAAGGGGATACCGCCAGGCAATCCTCTGCCCGTAGGTTGGCGGCGACGTCCGTCCCACGGATCGCCCCACCCGAGTTCCCGAAACTGGAGCCTCAATGTTCAAAGATTCCTCCGAGGTCCTGAAGTTCATCAAGGACGAGGACGTCAAGTTCCTCGACATCCGCTTCACGGACCTTCCCGGCGTGCAGCAGCACTTCAACATCCCTGCTTCCACGGTGGATGAGGAGTTCTTCACGGTCGGCCAGCTCTTCGACGGCTCCTCGATCCGCGGCTTCGCGAACATCCACGAGTCCGACATGCAGCTCATCCCGGACGTGACGACCGCGTACCTCGACCCGTTCCGCGAGGCGAAGACCCTCATCATGGTCTTCGACATCTACAACCCGCGCAACGGCGAGATCTACGCGAAGGACCCGCGCCAGGTCGCGAAGAAGGCGGAGAAGTACCTCGCCTCCACCGGCATCGCCGACACGGCGTTCTTCGCCCCCGAGGCCGAGTTCTACATCTTCGACGATGTGCGCTACGAGGTGAAGCAGAACGCGAGCTTCTACTCGGTCGACTCCGAGGAGGGCGCGTGGAACACGGGCCGCACCGAGGAGGGCGGGAACCTCGCCAACAAGACCCCGTACAAGGGCGGCTACTTCCCCGTCTCGCCCGTCGACAAGACGGCCGACCTGCGCGACGACATCAGCCTCAAGCTGATCGACGCCGGTCTCGTCCTCGAGCGCGCGCACCACGAGGTGGGCACGGGCGGACAGCAGGAGATCAACTACCGCTTCGACACCATGGTGCACGCGGCCGACGACATCCTGAAGTTCAAGTACATCGTCAAGAACGTGGCCGAGGAGTGGGGCAAGGTCGCGACCTTCATGCCGAAGCCGCTGTTCGGCGACAACGGCTCGGGCATGCACACGCACCAGTCGCTGTGGAGCGACGGCAAGCCGCTCTTCTACGACGAGGCCGGCTACGGCGGGCTCAGCGACATCGCGCGCTGGTACATCGGCGGCATCCTCGCCCACGCGCCCGCCGTGCTCGCGTTCACGAACCCGACCCTCAACAGCTACCACCGTCTGGTGAAGGGCTTCGAGGCACCCGTCAACCTCGTGTACTCGGCCGGGAACCGCTCGGCGGCCATCCGCATCCCGATCACGGGCTCGAACCCGAAGGCCAAGCGCATCGAGTTCCGCGCCCCCGACGCATCGGGCAACCCGTACCTCGCGTTCGCGGCGCAGCTCATGGCGGGCCTCGACGGCATCAAGAACCGCATCGAGCCGCACGAGCCGGTCGACAAGGACCTCTACGAGCTCCCCGCCGAGGAGGCCAAGAACATCCCTCAGGTCCCGAACTCGCTGCAGGACTCGCTCGACGCACTCCGCGCCGACCACCAGTTCCTCCTCGAGGGCGGCGTGTTCACGCAGGAGCTCATCGACACGTGGATCGAGTACAAGGAGGAGAACGAGATCAAGCCGCTCGCGCAGCGTCCTCACCCCTTCGAGTACGAGCTGTACTTCGGCGTCTGACCCTCGCTAGGCCCGCATCCGGCCCAGCTCCCGCGAGAAATCAAGGGAGCTGGGCCTTTTGCTGTCCTCCAGGAGTCCACTTATTCACCCCGCGGTGTCCACAAAACGACCACATATTGGTCCTGAGACGCCCTCGCGAGCACGGTCTGCGCACTCGCGCACGCTCGCGCGCAACTCGACGCATAGGGCGGAGGTGAAGACCTACAACCTGCTCCCAGTCCTCCTGACCGTCGACGACCTCGCCGAGTACACGGGCATCCCCGTGCGCACTCTGGACCGATGGCGACAGTCTGACGACGGCCCACCGTTCATCTCCTTCGGCCGGCACATCCGCTACCCCGAGGACCAACTCCTCGAGTGGATGCGCGCTCAGTCCAACATCGGGTCCGCAGCATGAGTCGCGGTCGGCCCGCCCTCGCTGTGGGCGAGCTCGGCAGCATCGCGTACACCGTGTCGGGCTCAAGGGTCTCTGCAACGGCCTGGACGCGGGACGCGTCCGGCGAGCGTCGCAAACTCCGAGCGACCGCACCAAGCAAGGACGACGCAGCAGCCCTCCTCCGCAACAAGGCGGCTCAGCTCGCGCTCACTGACGGCCTCGCGGGTTCCGATTCAACCTTTCGCGACTTGCTGGACACTTGGTGTGCCGATGTGGTGAGCATTCGGAACATCCGCGAGCAGACGAAGCGGATGTACTACGTCAAGTCGCGCAAGCTCGGTCGCAGTTACGGCGCGATTCCGGCTATCGAGCTGACGCCACAGCGGGTCCAGAAGATCGTCAATGAGCTCGCCGCCGAGAACTCTGCGCATGAGTACTCCGTGCTCCGCGGTGTGCTCTCGCAGGCCCTCCGTTGGGCGGTCGTTGCCCGTATCCTGCCGGTCGACCCGCTCGCTGTCACCCAGCGGCCGCGGCCCAAGAAGGTGGCCAAGCCGGTCTCGATCACCCCTCACCAACTGAGGGTCTTCCGTACGTCATTCGCGGCATTCGTCGACGAGGGCGTGCGCTATAGCAATCGGAGGAACGCGCAGCTGGCCGTCGATATCATCGTGGGGCTTGGCGGCATCCGTATCGCTGAGGCTCTAGCTATCCGCTGGCGCGACGTTGACTTCGAGAACGGCGTCGTCGAGGTGTGTGGAACCGTTGTCCAACTGACTGGACAGCCAGTCTTCCGTCAGCCGCAGTTGAAGTATGAGGGGCAGGAGCGGTTCGTCCAGCTCGCAGACGACGGCATTGCAATGCGCGCTCTTCGCGCCGCTCGACAGGAGGCGCCGGCGTTCAGGCGCGGCCAGGACGACCCGGTGATCGGGCGCATACAACTCGATGAGTCACCATGGGTCTCACCGTCCATCGTCAGCGCTCATTTCGATTCAGTGACATGGCGTCCCGAGGTCGTCGCGGCACTGGCCGAGACGGGGCTCACTCCGCGGCAACTGACCCCTCATACGCTTCGCCGCACGGTTGCGACGGCTGTCTCTCGCGCCGAAGACGTCACCCGAGCTGCAGAGCTGCTCGCTCACGCGAACACGAAGACCACCCAGAGGCACTACATCACGCCAGAAGTCGAGACGGTGGATGCCGTCGCTATCGACGCGGTCTTCGGGCTGTGATGCCGTCAGGTGCGCTACTACCCGCCTGCATAGCGCACCATGACGGTCCCGAGGTCACCGAAGTGCTCCGCGAGCTGCGCCGGCGACACACCGATGCCGAGAATGATCGTCGCGAACTGGGCCAGCATGTTCTTGCGCTCTGCGGTGCCGCGCTCCCAACGAACGCGAGCAGGATTGGTCGCACCAGGCACGAAGGCCTGACGGTCGCGAACTTCGACCCGTGGGAAGCGGGCCAGCTCGGCCTGCCATTGGGAACCGGGGCGATGCGGCACGAGCAACAGTGCGCGCGAAACGTGGCCAGCCTCCCACTCGGTGACGAGACGCCGTGTCCAAGTGCTCGGGCCATCGTTGCTTCCACCATTGAACGGAGGGTTCAAGAATACGGAGCTGGGCGACCCATCTTCGTTCGCCCAGTTCGCCTGTGCGAGCCCATCGTCCACGGCGGTGACGTGCCGGGCCGCCGGAACCGAGTGCTCAGGGTCGGCGGCCGGGTCGAGGTCCACTCCCCCAAGGCACGCGACGACCCGCTCTACGATATGTGCCGGCGTAAGCCATTCGTCACTCGCCGACGTTCTGCGATGCGTCAGGTAGATCGCGGATGCCGCCTGCCCAGCTGTGCGCTCGCGTCGATGCTCGGCAGCTGCTTCCGTGACTGTGACCTCGCCTGAGGCAACCCGTTCGACGAGCTCCTGGTCATCCCCACGTACGACGGCGACGGCATCGCGGACGAGGCGCGAGCTCACGCCAAGCGCAGCAGCAGCTTCCGGCTGTGTCATGGCGCAAACAGGCAGCGCTGCCGGTTTGCGCCCCTGCCTCGAATCGGCAGCAAGGCGAGCAGCGATGAGGGCGCGCTGGCTCGCCGTCAGGTGCCTGCGATGCAGATTTAGGCTGAGCACGAGCGCTCGCGCCTCGTCGTCACTGAGTTCGACGTCTCGTGTCGTGAGCTCGATGCCGAGCGCCTCGCACGCCAGTGCCCGGTGCCGACCGTCGAGAAGCGCACGGGTTCCGTCAGCGCTGCGGAGCACGATCGCAGGCTCGCGCTGGCCGTGGACCTCGATGTCGTGTGTGAGTTCGGCAAGCTCGTCTTCCGACATCGCAGGCAAAAGGTCTGCGACTGGATGAACGCTGAGCGGCATGATTCTCAGCGTATGCGCCCGCGCATAAGACATGCGTGGATGAGGTCGAGGAGCGTGGGCGCGTCATCGTGTGTGCAAGCTTTGTCGCACACCCGCTCTTGGACGTCGCGTCCTTCGTTCTTCGCGCACACGCGGCGATATTGCACGATGACCTCGAGGTCTTAATCATCCACCCCCGCGGGATGCGGACTCCCAGCATCCATGGTGGCGCTCGGCGCGACGTCGCGGGTGCGATCGAACTGTTCGGCCACCGAGCTGCATGGGCACTGTTGCCGGCGCTGCCTTTCGGTCGCTCCCACGGAGACCGAGAAGCCGCCATCGTTGCTGCCGCTGCCACACAGCCCCAGGTACCGACTGTGATGCTGACAATCACTCCGCTCTCGGAGCAAGTGGCCTCACACATCCAGGTGTTCGACCACGACATCGCTGCCGATGACCCGAACGAGATGCTCGACCGTGCGCTGGCATCTCTCCTCGACCGCATCCCGGAGCAACCGTGGTGAGGCAGGCGATGCTCGCGCCGCTCGAGAGTCCGCGCGGGCTCGTGTTTCTGGACAGCAGCGTCCTCGCGAGCCCTCTCACGGACCTTCGCGTAGTCCTCGAAACCGCAAACGAGATGCGCGAGCTTTCCGATCTCGACCTCGGCGCCCTCCTTCATCTCGACGAGACCGTCCCCGTGCAGGGCGAACGCTCTGAGAAGGCGCTTTTCGATCTCGGTTGGCGTGGGGCCGCTCGACTATTGCCACGTCGTGCGCGGTGGAGCACTCAACGGCCCCGTCTTGATGTGCTCGGCGCCATCGCCACACAGAACCAGGTGCCCATCGTCACGATCACGCACGCCGCAGTTTCACCGTCCCTGAGACGCGACATTCGGTGGCTACGAGCGCCGCTCGGCGCTGATGTGCGCACGCTGATGCTCGCGGGCGCCGGGGTGGTCGAAGAGCACCTCGAGGTGACGAAATGACACCCATCATCGTGGAGGCTTCGCTCCTCTCCCACCCCCTCGCTGTCCGCAGCTTGAAGCGCAACCGGTCAGCCACCCCCATCCTTGCGCTGGCGCCACGCTCGCTCTGGCGAGATGAGCACGGTCCTCTGGAGCTGCCGTGGGAGCGCATCATCCCGCCCGCGCGAACGGTCTACCTTGACGATCTGACTGCCCCGGTCGAGGCCGTAGTCCACTGGCTCCTGGACCGCCACGACAAGGAGCACATCGCGGCCGTTGCAGTGGTGACATGTACCCAAACGGACGATTCGCCGCTGCTTCGCCTGCCGTATCCCGCGCTCACCTTGGTTGCGAGCCCATGGGAGCCCAACTTCGCGATCGATGACGCGGTGCGTGCCCTTGACTCGCTCTCTGTCGTCCGGTGACGGCTCGGCGAGAGCGATTCGCCACTCCCAGCGGGCTACCGAGCTTCGTCGGTGGCCAACCCTAAGCTGAGAGCGGTCCTGCAGGAGGTGGTCGTGACAGCACAAGCGATGCTCGACGACCTCGTAGGCACCCTCGGCTACCGTGACTCGCGAGGGTATGTCGACGCGTCTGTGGAACCCGGTGTGCGGGGCATGGTCTGGAACGACCTTCAACAGAAGTGCGGCGTCGATGCTGCCTTCTTCAAGGGCGCCGTTCCCGTAGTGGCCTTCGTCGCCGCCGATACCCGTGACGAAGCTATGCAGGCTCATCGCCGCTTGTGGAATTACGGCCGTGTGCCGGTCCTCATCGTGACGACGCCAGACCAGGTCCTCGCACTGAGCTGCAACATGGCACAGACTCCGGGGCGGCCCGACGCAGCACTGCTGGCAGAGTCAAGCTACAGCCAGTCGATTGCCACCGTCTTCGCGGACTTCACTCGATTCAGTGTGGAGTCGGGAAGACTCGCGCAGCAACGCGGGAAGCAGTTGGATACGCAGAACCGCGTTGACCATCTCCTCCTGCGGAACCTCCGCGCCGTGCGCTCTCAGCTACTAGCTGCGGGGGTTGAGCAACACGAGATCGAGCCGCTGCTCGGGCGCTCCATTTTTGTTCGGTATCTCGAAGACCGACACATCCTCGCACCCGACGACTTGCGTGAGCTCGGCCAACCCGAGTCGCTCGAGGCAGCACTCTCCAGCGGCTGGGATGCCCTTTCTTCGCTGTTCATTGCCATGTCAGACCATTTCAACGGCGACGTGTTCCGACGAGGTGTCCTCACACGACCGCTCCCCAACGCAGCGATGAAAGTCCTCGCAGACTTTTTCAGTGGCGCGGACCCGGCGACGGGCCAAGTTCCGTTGTGGGGCTTTGACTTCGCAATCATCCCACCGGAACTCATCAGTTCGATTTATGAGCAGCTGCTCGCACCCCAGCAGAAGGCTGATGCGGCCTACTACACGCCACGACGGGTGGTCGACCTCGTACTCGACGAGCTACTCCCCTCGTTCACGGGTCCGTCGACACCCGTAGTGCTCGACCCTGCATGCGGCAGCGGAATCTTCCTGACCGAGACTTTCCGCAGGCTCGTCCACCAGCGCAGAGCGCTGACGCTGAGCACCCCGGACTACGGCGAACTCAGCACGATGCTCACGGAGTCCATCTTCGGCATCGACCTCAACGCCGACGCCATCGGCGTCACTGCGTTTGGCCTGTACCTCGCTCTCCTGGAGCACGTCGACCCACGCACAATCTGGCGGACGGTGAAGTTGCCGAACCTCGTCGGCACGAATCTGATCGTGTCCGATTTCTTCGAGGCGAACGCGCTCAGCGGTCACACGTTCGATGTAATCGCTGGCAACCCGCCGTGGAAGAGCGCACTCACGCCGGCAGCACGCCGGTATCTGAAGGACTCCCAGCGCGTGGTGCCCGACCAGCAGATCGCGGTGCCATTCATCTGGAAGACGTCGGAGATGCTTCGTCCAGGCGGGGTCGCTGGTCTCGTTCTCCCGTCCAAGACGGTCCTTCACAATCGCGCCAACCCCGCAGACAAGTTCCGGCTGACGTTCTTCCGCGAACTGGATGTGCAGACTGTCATCGACCTGTCGCCTCTTCGCAAGGAGCTCTTCGGCGCGGCGAGCCCTGCCGTAGTGGTCGTGATCGGCGCCAACGCCGAGTCCGCCGGTGAGGAGCTGCTGCATGTATCGCCGCGCCGAACGCCGATCTCCGAGATCATCGACGGCATCGCGATTCCACAGCAGAACATCCGGCGTATCTCCCGCGCACGCGCGCAGGTGGACCCGTCGATCTGGAAGACGCTCCTTTGGGGAGGACCACAGGACGTCGACCTGGTGTCGCACCTCAGAGAGACGTTCCAGACGCTCGATACCCAGGCGGAGCTCCGCGGCTGGCATTCGGGTGCTGGCTACCAACTGGCGAAGAACCGAGACGAGAACGACGCGTCTCATCTGCACGACTTGCCGACCCTCGCCACCAAATCGCTTGTCGCGATGGCCGCACCGGATGAACGGACACTCGGCGCTCCGATCACCACGCCTGTGATGCACCGCCCTCGCGAACGGGCGATCTACCTTGCACCGCACATCCTGATGCGAAAAGGCTTTAGCAAGACGCCGATGGCCGCGTTCGTCCCATACGACGTCGTCTTCACGGACGGTCTTTTCGCGTTGGCCGGACCCGACGAGGATGCGCCCGCGCTGCGCGCTGTCTCGGCAGTGCTCAGCTCATCAGTGGCGACCTACTGGTACCTGATGACCTCGAGCTCCTGGGGCGTCGAACGAGAGCAGCTGCATCAACGAGAGTGGCTGAGCCTGCCGCTACCAGCTCTCACTCCCGAGGCAGAGTCCGAACTCGGCGACATGGTCGACCGCGCGTCCGGAACGCAGTGGCGCCTTGCCCTCGATCGATTCGTCGAAGAGAAGGTCTACAAGCTCACAGACGACGAACGTCAACTCATCACGGATGCCCTGACGGTCAGGCTCTCTGAGTTGCAGGACGGGCCGAAAGCGGATGCCTACGAAGAGCCTGACGCCGCCGCCTTCTCCTCCTATGTCGACGCTCTGAAACGGAGCATGGACGGTCTCGAACTAGGAGAATGGAGTGTCCGCCTGAGCGAGACGTCCAACGGCTTCTCCCGAGTGACGTGCGAGCACGTTGAAGCCTTCGACTCCCCCGCCGCCGCCGACACTCGCTTCGCGGTAGACAACCTGCTGAAGGACGATGCTGCGGTCCTCGACGAAGCCCTGTCGTCGGCGACGATCATTGAGCCGCAAGCAGTGATTCTCGATGAGAACAGGGTCCACATCGTGAAGCCGAGCCGCCGCACCAGCTGGATGGCAAGCGCTGCCGTGGACGATGCCGCTGACGTGTTCGATGCGCTCCTGAGAAGCGAGCACGTGCGAGACGGACGTGCTCAGTAAGGGGCTCGGCCGGGTGCTGGGACACGCCAGCGAGTTCATTCACAGCCGGGCCGCTCAACAACTCCCTGAGCTGGTTCGCGACCTGATGGACGATGCGCTCGCCCTGTGGGCTGGCAACAGTTGGCACACGTTCAATCACTTGGAGAGCAACTGCAGCGCGCAACTCTACCGCTGGCTCAGAGAGGCGAAGCGTGCTGACAAGCGGTTCTTCCCCCTCGGGGTGAACATCGAGAACATCGAGTTCACGCCTGGGATGCTCGCCGGAACCGAATCGATCGTCGGCGCCTCCCGACCTGACCTACGAATTCATGTGGGCGATAGTGGCGTTCTCCTCGAAGCCAAGCGCCTCACCGACACCGCGCAGCACTGTCGCGCGTACGTCGACGACGGGATGGCACGGTTCGTGAGCTCAGCATACGGGGCCGCCGAGGGCTGGGGCGTGATGGTGGGCTATGTGCAACAGCCGACCACCGCTGGGATCGAGCCTCGCGTCAACGGGTTCGTGAAGGCGCACTCGCTGATGGGCACTGGCCACGAACTCGTCCCCCAGTCAACCAACGTCCACAGTGAGAAGCTGCGTTCGTCTCACGTCCGTACATCGGGGAAGCCCATCAATCTCGACCACGTGTGGGTCGTCCTGCCCTAGCGCTCGTGGCCTCAGCTCCGGTGCAGAAGGTATAGCTTCCGCACCGGTGCAGAACCCCGCCTTTTACACCGCGGAGTTCCGAGCAGGTGTCGGTGCAGAATGGGACTTCTGGACCACGGTGTTCCGCACCGCCTTTCGCACCGCGCATAAGCACTGCATGGCCACGATCTCCTACGCTCGCGTCAGCACGAGCGACCAGAGCACCGATTCTCAGTTGCCCGACCTCGACGCGGTCGGTGCCGAGCGGCACTTCGAAGACGTCTGTAGCGGCTCGGTGCCGCCGCTCACACGCCCCGGCTTCTCGGAGTTGCTCCGCTTCGCGCGCCCCGGTGACGAGGTCGTCGCGTGGCGCCTCGATCGCGTGGCACGCTCGGTGCGCGGCCTTCTCGAACTGGTCGAGGAGCTCGACCAGCGAGGCATCGTCCTCCGCACGCTCCGCGACGGCGTGACAACCGCCGGCCAGGCTGGGCGCCTCCTTCTGGTGATTCTCGGAGTTGTTGCCGAGTGGGACCGGGCGAGCATCCGGGAGCGCGTTCAGGCGGGTGTCGAGGCTCGACGGGCGAAGGGCTTGCCTCTCGGAAGGCCGAAGTCGCTCACGCCAGCACAGGTGCAGCTTGCTCAGCGTCTGCGCGATGCCGGTGATTCCTGTGCCGAGGTCGCACGCCAGATTGGGACGTCGAAGAGCACGGTCGTCCGAGCGACGCAAGGGCCGGCATCATGAACAATGACCCGCACGACGCCTTCCTCCAGGCTGTCATCGTCCTCGCGACGATGGTCAACGTCGACGCCCGCATCGCAGCCGACCCGGGCTACGTGGCAGACCGGACAGGGCGGGCAACCGCACTCCGTGCGCAGCACCTCGCCGAGGCGTTGCATGCGTTCCGGGTGGCGCGGGCGAGGTTCGAGGAGGCGCGGTCTGATGACTGAGCCTCGATGAGATCGCAGCTACGCACTGTCGCTGGCCCTCCATCGCGAGATCGCTCGCACCCTCGACCGAGACCCCGAGCTCGTGCGCACCCGCGGCCTCGCCGGCGTCGAGATTGTGCTTCCGCACGTCCGCGGCGCTGCTCGCGAGGGTGTGCTTCGGTGGCGGGCTCTGCTCGAAGCCCGCAACTGGGTGGCCGTGCGCGCGCTGCTGGTAGGCGAGGAAGAGAAGGCCGCGGAGGCTCGGCAAGCCACGGTCTTCCTCGGGGGTGATCACGCAGGAGCGGCGGCAGGAGATCGTCGACGAGGTCGTCGCGCGAACCAGACCCTAGGGCTAACCGAACAGCACCGTCCAGCAGCGGGGGTGGATGCCGGTGACGAAGACCTGGCGTTCGTCGGCGTCGAGGTTCGGGAAGGTTGTCTGCACAAGAGCGCGTGTTCGCCCACGCCCGCAGAGCGTCGCTGCCTGGGTCGGTGTAACGCGGCGGAGCGACGCGGTGCCGCAGTGCAAGCACTTCGGGGTCACCCAGTTCACGAAGTCCGTCACCCGATGGCTATGCGCGGCCGCGTCGGTCAGCGGTACTGCGTGAGCTGAGCAGCCTCAAGTGCGGCGGTCATCTCGGCGTCGAGCTCGACGCGAATGATCTCCACGCCGAGGTCAGCGATTGCCTGAGCCAACCAGGCCTTCGGGCGCGTGAGATAGAGCTCCACCATCGGGTCTGCGATCGCGAGCACGATGCGCGTCGCGCCTGTCTGTTGCCGAATCCACGTGAGTTTCAACACATCCTGCGCGAGCTTGCGACCCTGCCCGCTCAACACTTTGCCGTGGTGCGCGAAAATCTCGACCAACACGGAGAGGTCCGCCGATGCCGCGTCGATCTCGACGCGGCCCCCGTTCGCCGTCACGCTGCGCGCGTGAGTCGGAAGGATGCGGGAGGGCGTCGGTCATGAGCTGATGATGGCACGGAGCGGGGACACGGACACCTCGGCCGAGCGCGGAAGACTTCCTGCCGCCAGGATGGGAGCATGACCGATTCTGCGCAAGCCCGCCGACACGAGTTGTCCGTCGTTGAGGGTGCGGTGCGATGAGTCTGTCTGACCACCTGCGCGACCCCGGTTCTCCGGTCCGGGCGTTCCTTGAGGGCCTTTCCCCACGCTTGGTCGCTTCGGCGTCGAAGTCAGCCGGCGGTCGAGAGGCCGCGGATGCGCTCGGACTCGCCGACCTGGCTACATCCCGCCTTGTCATTCCACGCCCCGATGGCGTCGATGGCACGTTGGCAGGGATGGCCTTCGACTATCGCGCACGCATCGCGCTGGGCACCTTCGACCCGCTGACATCCGCTGCTGCAACCGGCGCCGTGCGCGCAGACGAGTATCGCCTGCTCGTCGAGAACGGCGAGCACAGAGTGACGGTCCTTCAGGGCGCATTCGAGGTTGCCGCGGAGATGCTCGGTTCAGGTGACGAGCTCGACGCCGACCGGGCTTCGGTCCTCCTCTCCCACTGCGAGCGCGTGGTGCGCGCGGGAGGTTCAAAGGCACTCAGCGGCACCACGGGCGACCTCCTCGACGCTGCGGCAGACGGTGCCGACCTATCCGCCAGGCTTGATCGCCGGCTGCTCGATGATCTCGGGGCGCTCGTCGGCGCGAGCCGTACGCAACTGGAAGCCTGGCAGCGAGAGATCGACGAGGGCATCGGATTCGAGCCGAACCCGAGCTTCATCGGTGCCCCATTGGTGGGCGGCGCTGACGGCGATTGGCTGGTCGGTGACCTGCTGGTCGACTCCAAGGTCTACGCGCACCTCAACGTCTCAACGCTGCGCGGTCACCTGCTGCAACTGCTCGGCTACGTGATGCTCGACCTCGACGACTTGCTCGGCATCCGTCGGGTTGCAATCTGGTTGCCCCGACAGCAACAGCTCGCGACCTGGACGCTGTCACGGCTGCTCGGCGGTGACCCGGAGGACCTTCTCCCGACTTTGAGGGAGGGCTTCGTGAAGGCCACGGGGCGACGCCAGCTCGCGCGCCCCGTGCCAGTGCCCGAGCGCCGCCGGCATCAGATGTTGGCAGACAATCGGCATACACCGTACGAGATGCTCGACGAGCTTGGCCGGAGTGAAGACGCTGACATTCGGCGGCGAGTGGGCCGGAACGTGGTCACGCCGGAGGCCACAGTTCGACTTCTCGCAGAAGACCGCATGGCGAGAGTCCGTGAAGGTGTCGCGAGCAACGAAGCGGCACCGGACGACGTGCTGCAGGTGCTGTCTACCGACGTAAGCAAGGCGGTGCGACTCGCCGTTGCGGCGAATCCCGCAGCTCCCCGCGCCGCGCTGAGTGCGCTAACCGCCGATGCGGACTCGTCCGTGCGATGGAGTGCACGGACGAACGACGGCGAGGTTGACGGCACCATACGTGGGGTCGTCGCCGTCCCCGAGCCGAGCGCGGCGGGCACGACCGTAGCCTCCTCGACTGATCGCGATGAGACGGCATGGGATACGAAGCTGGTCGAGGGTCTGCTGGATGTGATGGGTAACGCGACGCCGTGGGGCAGCCGGCGACTGCCCGTCCCAGAAGCCTCTAGCCTCTGGGCGAACATCGATGGCCGCAACGTTCGCGTCCCTGAGTGGCTTCAGTCAGGAATCCCGCGCGCGGTCGCAGAGAACCTCCTCCGAGCCGATCGCCCGGCCTGGCTACGGCGTCGAGCGTCGCTGGAACTCCCAATCGGTGACCCAGACGTGAGGGCGGAGCTGCTCGCCGACTCCGACCCGGACGTGCGATGGTGGGCGTTGAAGCGGGCCGTCAACATCGAGGCCAGCGATCTGACGGCGAAGCTCATCGAACTCGGCGGCTCCAAGGCAGCGCGCGTCGCCTTCCGCAAGGAGGGCCTCGACCGATTATTCGAGGTGCGGCCGCCCCGCGAGTATGACGCCGAGGTTCTCGAGGTTCTCGCAGCGCACCGTTCAGCGCCTCCGGACTTGCTGACGGAGCTCGCGGCCACGGCTTCGGCCAGCATCCGCCTCGCACTCATTGCAAACCCCGCGCTTCCGGACGCTGATCGACGCGCCGTCATCGAAGCGCTCATGTCGAGCCGGGCCATCGAGCGCGAGGGGCTCGCGCGTATCGAGCCACTGCCGCTCGATGTTGTCGAGCGGCTGGCTGCCGACCAGCACAGTGATGTGCGCCTGGTCGTCGCGAACCGCGGTGACCTGTCAGATGAGCTTGTCGCGGTCCTCGCACTGGACCGCGATTGGGACGTCCGCTTCGCCCTCCTTCAGAATCCAACGGCCACCGAGCGCGCACCTTCGAGTCTTGCCATCGATGTCTTGCGAGAAGCCCCGGAGATCTCCGTTTCCGACGTGCTGCGGGTAGTCGAAGAACTGCCGGAATCAGGCGAGCTCGACGACGCGATCTCCGCGTCCCTGGTCCGACTCGCTAAGAGTCGCGTCCGCTCTCCCGACCTTCGCAGCGGGGCCGCGCGCCACGCCCTGACCCCTGCAGACGCACTCGAACGTCTGGCCGGTTCAACGGACGCGGACCTTCGCGAGGATGTCGCCGGGAACCCGGGCGCGCCAGGAAGAGCCCTTGCGAAGCTCGCTGACGATGACGCCGCGGGAGTCCGTTCGGCGGTAGCGCGCAACGTCGCCACGTCCGACGCACTAGTGACCGACCTCTCGCACGACGGCGACCCCCAGGTGCGTGCAGCCATCGCCTCTCGTCATGAGCTCGACCTCGAAGTTCTCGCGCGTCTGCTGGACGACGAAGAAGCTGTCGTGCGACGCGCGGCGCGGCGTCACCCTGCCGCAGCAGAGGCTTCGCGGCGGTACGGACTGACCGCCGACGTAACGGGCAACGATCTCGCACCACAGGCGGGCGCTGAACCCGTCGACCGGGAGGTCTTCGAGGCACTTGCGGGCTCGTCGCGCGCTGAGCAGCGAATGAAGGCTGCATACGACCCGCGGACCCCCGTTGACATCTTGGAACTCCTCGGAGGGGAACGGCGCAGTCGGCAGGTTCGCCGCGCCGTCGCAGCCAACCCGCATGCACCCGCTCGCTTGCTGCGAGTGCTCACTGGCGATGCCGACGAGCAGGTTCGTCAGGCGGTGGCGTTCAACGGCTCGACGCCTTCTGAGGTGCTCTCCGACCTCGCTGGGCGGAGCATCGACCTGGCGATCATGGTCGCACTCAATCCCGATGTGCCGGACGACGTACTCGCGACGTTGTCTCGTGACAAGGAGCCGCTGCTGCGGCACATCGCAGCTGGCAGAACGTTTGAGCGTGGTCTCTCAAGCAGCTCAGGTCAGATGCCCACCCAACAGATCAGCCCACGCGAAGAGTGAGCCGCACGAAGGGTCTGTGTGTGTAGGACAGCCCACCTGTGCGCGCAGCTTTTAGCGGCCGATCTTGGTCGCGCCCTGCACCTTTGCGCCAGTGACGGATGTAGGGCGCACGACGGTCGTCTTCGTAACCTTCGTCCCCGCGCTGCTCTTGAGCACGCCGTACCCGCCTGATGTCTTGACGACTCGCCATCCCTGCTTCGCCATGGCGCCAGTGTACGCGTGAGTCCCGACATCAGGGCTGTATTTCATCACTCCGCCACCTTCACGTCGTCATCCTGACCAATCTCGAACGCGATTGACATCATCTCCGCGGTCAGTTCGACGAGAGCCACATCTCCATCATCGAACGAATCCGCCTTCGGCGCGTCGAGCGTGACCATGCCGTACGAGCCTGACTCGGTCCAGATGGGAACGGCTATGTACGTCTCGTACCCCGACATCGTCCCGTCGTAACCAGGAGGGCGCTTCTTGCCGAGATCAGGGTAGAACCCAACGGCTTTTCTGTCGATGAAGGCAAGCGCTGCATCCCCACGGGCCGTCCCCGCGACGAATGGCCGGGGTCGCTCCCCACGACCACCGTGCGCAATCGAGTCCATGCTCACCGGGTTGTTGTCAGCATTCAGGAGATAGACGACCGCTCGCGGGCGCGAGACGTGGTCACTCACGACCGTCCTCAGGGCCGTCGCCGCTGTCTGTGCCGCCGACTTGAGGTAGGCCTGCCGGACATCGTGCGGCTGTCTGGCCATATCCGCCGTCGTCGAGGCGAAAGGCATGAGCTCGTCCCGGAGCTTCACCAGCTGATTGCGCTTTGCCTTGTCGATTGACGTCCCACGCCGGTGCTCGATGGCCTTGGCAGCTACCGTCACCCCGACCGCGGCGAGTACGCAAGCAATACCGCCGGCGAACAGCCAACCCTGGATGCCCGTGGTGTCCCGGGTGGCCCACGCGATCAGCTGTGCACCCGCGAAGCTTCCGATGACTGGGACGGCCGCCGAGACGACAGGCCAGACCCAACCGCCGCGTCGCTTGCTCATCCCAGCATCGTATGGCCAGGCGGGTTGCGAATGCGGAATCCGCGGGATGGACAGCATCGTGTCCGAAATCGGACGGACCGCGGGACCCGATGAATGATAGAAGTATCATTACCAACCAGACCTTAGGAGGCATCCATGGCACGCACGCCCGGAGCGAAGAACCGAACCCCTAGGGAGCTGCGGGCTGAGGCGAAGCGCCTCAACGAGAAGGCCAGCTACATGGAAAAGCTGGCGAAGCTCAAGAAGAAGAACGACAAGAAGTAGTCACGCACTACCCACCGGCGGCGGTTCCGCATCGCCGTGAGCGCGGTGAGCGTCGTGATCGTCACCGCGACGACGGCACTCGCATTGGTGCTGGCGTCCCTCTACGCGTGAGCCAAGGGGGCGGGTGCATCGCCCCTTCGCTCGTCAGCCTGCAATCTGGTCGATCTCCGGGGTCCTGCTCGACGCGAGGTGGGCGATCTGCCGGTGTCGGTCAGCGGTGATCTCACCCTCCGTTGGCGCCGCGCGACGAGCGAGGTCTGCCGCGTTGGGGAGGTCGACGAGGCGATAGTCGCTCCCGCCATCCCAGTCCGCGTTGTAGTGAAAGATCACGACTTCACCGCCGGGGAACAGGAACGCCGTGTCGTTCACGCTGTACGTGTGGCCATAGTGGCTCTGCGGGTCAAGCTTGATGTGCTCGTAGTCGCCCGCCGGCCACCATTCGGGAGTCGGACCAGGGAACGGCGCGCGTCCCTTGGTCGGCGCGTCGAGCAGCTCGCGCTTGGCAGCCTGCCGCGCCGCGCGACGCTTGCCCTCCGCGAGCCAGTCGCGCCACGTCTCGATCTCCTCGTGCTCCTCATTGATGGTGGCCTTCCTAACGAGCCAACGCTCGTAGTAGCCCCAAACCTCCGTGTGCCCCTCGTCGTGCTCGACGATCATCCAGATGGCACCATCGTCGGTGCGGAGTGCTCGACGTGACGGGAGCGTCTTGAATCGCTCCTCGCCGCCCTGGTGCATGATCTCGCGGTAGCGCTCGGCGAGCTCGCCGAGGGCCCGGCGCTGCTCGGCGGGGACTTTCCAGACTTTGGCCCGCGAAGCGAAGAACCCTCCGAGGCGCTTGAGCTCCTCGTTAATGGTTCGGCTGAACTTGAAGTGCACGTTGAGCCAGGCGCCGGCGGACTCGATGTCGATGGCGGAGTGCGGAGTGAATGGCTCGGATGTCATTAGTGTTCCTGTCGGTTGAAGGGCTCATCGCCGCGGGCAGGACCGGCGAGGGGTCGACCGCCCGCGGCGAGGGTCAGTAGCCACGGGTCACGCGGCGTAGATGAATGGATGCGCAGGCGAGGGCGAGGATGACCCCAGCGCTTGAGGTCAGCCCTCCCCAGACCTCGGCTGGCAGGGTGCCGATGACCTCGAGGGCGCTCACGGGAGCACCACTCGCGTGATGCCGGCGCGGATGACCGCGCGCAGGATGGCAGCGACAAGCAGGATGGCGAAAACAAGCAGGAGTGTGCTCATGACGCGCTCCTCCCCGAATGTGCCGAGATCGCGCTCGATGAAAGTGCGGTGCACGTGCCCGAGCAAAGCCACCGCCATGCCGGGGACTTCCGCGACGGCCCAGACCCATAGGCCGTAGGCCCACGTGAGTAGAGCGTCGATCGCGCCGAGCACGGCGTTCACGATGCGCTCCGAGCGTGAGCGATCTCGCTGCGGAGGTGATTGAGCCTCGTGACCGCGCTTGGGAGTTCGAGCGCGCGGATGACGGCAAGCGCGCCTTCGCGGGCTGCGTGATCGGGCTCCCAGCCGCGCTCGAGGAGCGTGCGCGCGAGCGGCACAGCCTCGAGGGTGAGACGGTCGCGCTCGCCCTGGGGGTCGCGTGGCACCTCGGCGTGGTCGAGGAAGTGGTCGATGCGCGAGACGATGTCTCGGCGGGTAAGTGCGGTGGTCACGGCGATTCTCCTGTCGTGCGTACTGGTCAGGCAGCGAGCCCGTGCTCGTGCGAGCGCGGGAATTCGGCGAACTCGCGGACGTGCTCGATGAGTGCAGCGCCGCGGAGCCCGTTGAGCAGATACGCCTGGCAGGCGACGATGTCGGTCTCCTCGGTCCAGATCAGGCCGTCAGCCTCGATCTGGTCCTGCGCGACGTCGATGGCGGCCTCGAACTGGCGCTGCAGCTCCAGTTCGCGCTCGGCCCAGGCGAGTTCCGTCTCGCGTTCGATGCGGGTCTGAGTGGGGGTAATTGCGGTGATCATTTTCTATCTCCTCATCTGGGGTTTGTTCACATCTGAACAACTGACTCAAGTGTCTCTTGAGATCTCGCGGAAATGGGGTTCCTGGACGCGATTCCAGGTTGCGCATGGCGAATGTTCAGGTTCGAACTACATGCTGATGGACATGCAACTCACCACCGATCAGCTGCGCGCTGCCATCGAGGCTGCCGAGCTCGTCGATCGCCACGTCGTGGCCGAGGCACTCGGCGTCCAGGTGCCGGCGCTCCTGCGCCGCGTCGAGCGTGGCCGTGGGGTTCTCCCGCCCGTCCTGCACCGGCCCGGCGGGCCGCTCTGGACGACGTCACAGCTCGCCGAGATGCGTCGCACATAGGGCTGACCCTCACCCCTCGACCTGTTCGAGCCCGACGACCCGCATGCGCGACGGGTCGTCGTAGGGGCACGTCTGAAGGGCGAGCTCACCCCTCATCCCATCGAGCTCGCTCACATCGCTGACCTTCCGCACATCGCGCACTTCGACGACGCGGTAGAGTCCGGCCCGCTCGCCCTCAAGCTCGACCAGATCGCCCACCGCCAGCCCGAGTGCGCGGTCGCCGCCGAAGAGGTTATGTGCGGCCCACGTCTCAATGACGCTCTCGCCGTAGCTCTCCATCCACACGAACGCGCCGGGTGGCGCGGTGTCGAGCTCCACCTGCGAGCTCGCCGAGCCCTCGAGCCGTAGGGTGACGACTGGCTGCTCCTCACCGGTGACGGCCTCAGCGGCCTGCTGACGCGCAGTCTCGACAGCCTCTTGGACCGCGATCTTCACCTCGCCTGCGGCCTGCTCCGTGAGCTCGGGAGCGGCGGCGCTGACCGTGATGGCACTCGCGCCGAGCGCGATCAGGATGCCGGCCGCGATGACGGTGATGCGGTGCTTCATGCCGCCGCCTTGGCGCGCGGGAGCCTGGCCGTCGGGCCTGTCGGGAGAAGGCCGGCCTCGATCATCACGCTGCGCACCGTTGCCAGATCGCGGTGCGCGGTCGCGACCGAGCGCTCCGCGGCGGCGACCACGTCTGCCGCAGTTCGACCGCCCGCAAGACCCCGGAGGAGATCCACGAGCCGCTCACGGCGTCCGAACGGGATGCCTGGGAGCGCGCGGAGGCGCTCGACCGCCGCGTCGACTGCGCTGTGAACCGGACGCTCCGGAACGGGTACCGCCGGCGCCTCGTCCCAGTCTTCGAGGGCAGCGATCGAGGTTCGCTTCGCCTCCGCGCGCACGTAGTCGATGGCGCGCCGACGCAGGGCGGCGCGGAGGAATGCCTCGACGTCGGCGACGTCGTTGGCGCCCGCTCGGACGACGAGCGCGGGGAGCTGTACCGCCACCCAGAGGGCAAAGGCCTCCGGCTCCGTCGAACTCACGCTGACCCATGGCTGCCGCGCGTAAACCTCCTCAGCGAGGCTCTCCGCCTCAAGTACCGCCAGCGCCAAAGCGCGGCGCGCGCGTGCGAGCGTCAGCTCATCGACGTCGTCGCGCTCGACGGCAGTCCGTAGCGGGCGCCGCGAGCCCTCCCGAGCGCGCTGATCGGTGCGCTCGGTGCCAGAGGTGACGCCGACGACGTGCCCGGCCGCAGCGTCGCGGCAGTACGTGGCTAGGTCGTCTGTGCGGTGGCCCGCGAGGCCTGGGGTGGCTCGTGGGATGAAGGGCCGGGAGAACGGCTCGTCGAAGTCGTCGTCCGCGAGGACGGTGGTCGTCAGTGTGCTCATGCAATGCACTGCGCGTACCCGCCCGGAGATCGGCAACGCCGGGGCGAAAACACCTGATCAGAAATAACTTCAAAAAAGTTCTGGATTTCTCGCGGGTTCTGCGAGCGAGCCGCGTACATCCCTGGCATGAGAGCACATGCCGCCACGCAGACCACCGCAACCACGACCTTCACCGCTGTCGAGCGCACACCCGCCGAGGCCATCCGCCTCGTCGACGGCCTCGCTCGCCGCGCAGCTCACGAGCACAACGGGCGCACTCGTCGTGATGCCATCGACCCGGCCCACGTGGCCAGCCTGGCCATCGAGGCCGCCTGGCAGGAGAGCGAGGCATGGCACACGATGCCGGCGAGCTTCTACCGCCAGCACGTGGCTCGCGCCGTCGTCACGGCGACTCGCAGGGTCGACACCGTGAGTGATAAGACGAGGGCGGCCATCCGAGCGTTCCGCGAGGCGAACCCCCTCGCGACCGCACGGGAGATCTCCCTGGGCACCGGTGTCCAGCTGGCCACCGTCGAGCGGGCCCTCTCCTCGCTCGTGAGCCTCGACGCAACCGACGAGGATGGGCAGGTTCTGCACGAGCCCGCGACGCGCGACATCGACCGTCTCGAGCGGGCCGAGGAGGAGACCGAGCACGCGGAGCACCTCGCAGCCCTCTGGGACCGGCTCCCGATCGCGCGAGCCGACGTCGACGAGCTCGTCGAGGAGTGCCACCGTGCCGTCGCCGGTGAGGACGTCGAGCTCGGTGATGCCCACCTGGTGGTCATGATGCTCCACACCACGGAGGCCTCACACGACGGGGAGCGTAAGCAGGCGTTCGAGAAGAGCGAGATCGCGGCCGCTTTCGGCTGGACGACGAAGACGTGCTTCAACCGCCGGAAGGCGATGATGGAGAAGCTGCAGGCCGCGGTAGCGGCCTGAGTGAGGGCCCGGGTGTTGTCCCCGAGCCCTCACTTCGTTGATGCGGGTGCCCAGCTGCGACCCAGGACCTCGGGCTCGGTACGGATGCGGAGGCCTCCCGGCAGCTCGATGCTGAACTGCTCGCGGAGGGTCGCAAGGGCGTCGCGTTCGGACCCCTGCGGTGCCTGCACGACGATCTCATCGTGCAGCGGAAGCCAGAGTGCTCCCGCGCCGAGTTCGCCCGCCACGGCCTCGACTGCGCGGCCGTAGGCGTCGCGCGCCGAGCCCTGGATGATGCGGTTGGCCGCTTTGTACGCCTCCTCGCGCGGCAACGCGGGCAGCGGGCGCCCGTAGAGCGTGCGCTGACGCTCGCCCCGCGCCGCAGCCTCTCGCTGCGCCGTCGCCCACTCGTGCAGCGATGGCAACTGCTGCACCGCAGTTGTGATACGCGCCGCGACGGCGGGGTCTCCCACCGTCCTCGTCAGCCCCTTCGCGCCCTGCCCGTACAGCCAGGCGAGGGTGCTGATCTTGGCGACCTTCCGCTCTACTCCGGCTCGCTGGGCGACGAGGCCATAGACCTTGCCGTCCTCGACGAGACGTGTGAGCGCGGGGTCCCCGATGATCGCGGCCGCGATGAAGAGCTCTGCCGAGGAGTGATCAGCGGTCACGAGCGCCATGCCGGGGTCGGCGAGCAGCAGGCGGCGCAGATCGCGGCGGGTGCCCTGCAGGTTCGGTGCCATTGAGCGCATGCGGCCGCTGGCTGCGCCGTTCACATCGATGGTCGGGTAGACCCGCCCGGCCCGCGTGATCGCCCTCGCCAGAGGACCGAGCGTCGACAGGTCATCACCGATGCTCTTCGCGGTCGGCCAATGAGCGAGCTCGGGGTGCGCCGCGACAAGCGGGGTGAGGTCGAGACCCTTCGGCACCACGATGCGGCTGTACCCCTTCTTCTCTTCGAGCTCTGCCGGTACGCCGCGCGCGATCAGCCAGTCAACGGTCGCGTGCGTGCGGCGTGTGAGGTCGATGCCGAGGTGCGAGGTCCACTCCGCGCGCTCCTGCTCGCGGCGCTGGAGGAGCGATCGCGCCGGTGAGGCATCCACGCGGTAGCCGACCTCGCGGCGGTGCTCCCAGAGCGCGTCGTCACGGAGTACGGCGTCGGCCGCCGTCATCGTCTGCGCGGCTCGCGGTGTCCCCGCTGCTGCTGCTGCGTAGGCGCGGTCGATGATGCCCGCGATCTCCTGCGGGCTCATCTCCCGCTCCTCCCACGGGGCCGTCCGGCCTGGCTGAACCGCACGCCACCAGGTCATCAGGTCTCGGAACGGCGTGCCTGCCGGGGCATGCTCACGGAGCGTATATGCCCCGGCAGGTACCTGCTGGGGGTCGATAGCGAGCACCCGCTCGGTGGTGGCAAGTACGCGGTAGCCGCGCTGCACGCCGAGCACCACGGTGGCCTGGCCGCTCATGCTGCCCCCTTCAGCGCCTCGACCGACATCGGTGTGCCGAACTCGACGATGTCGTCCTCGGCGGCCTCGACGTCTCCCACCCACGCAGCGAGCGGGATGCGGACCACGGATGTGCCGCCTGTCGTCACCCGGCGACCGCGCGAGATCGCCGACCACTTGCGGCTGTCGGTGAGGCGCGAGCCACCGTCCGACGTCGGGACGGGGATGATGTGCTCGCGCAGGCCGTCGAGCACTGCGGCGGGTGTCACCCCGAGAGCGCGTGCAGCGATGCCGTGCGCGAGGAAGATGTGCTCGGCAGGGGCGCTCGGCTTGCCGACCGACGTCACGACGACCTCGCAGCTCGCCTCACCGTGATCGGCATCGCTCAGCGGCCAGCCCACCGCCGCCAGGCGCCCCGCTGCGACGAGCTCGCGGATGCGCCCGATCATGCTCGTATCCGCCTCGGCCGTGCGGGCACGCTGGGTGCGCGTCTCGGCGACGAGTGCGGCCTGTACCTCCGCGACCTCGGCGGCCGCTTCGTCTGCGGTCACGACGCCCGCCTCGACCATCGCGTTGAGCCAGAGGCGGTACCCGCGGGTGATGACCGCGAGGCCCCGCGACGCGCGGTGGCTCCCGAAACGGTCCATGCTGGCGGCGAGCTTAGCGATCGCCTCGCCCTCGGTCCTGCACCACGCCTCCCAGCCGTCGGCGTCGATTCGGCGCGCGACATGCGCGAGGAAGGCGGTCGTCGCCTCGCGCCACAGCGGACTCGAGGCGGCCTGACCGAGGGCCTCCCACTGGATGCGCTCCTTGCGGTACTCGACGATCACCAGGCGGTCGACCGTGCTCGCCTGGTCGGTGGCCTCCGGGACCTGCTCACCGGCGAACAACACGGCCGGGGAGGTCTGCACGGGGTCCGGGAGCCGCCATGCGCCCCTGGCGTCCTGGACCTTGACGGTGCGTGCTGCGCCGCGCTCGAAGCCGCGGCGGGTGACGTCGTCGAAGATCTCCTCCTGCGCCTCCTTCGCCCGCGGCGACTTCCGCGGGCGGTAGTCGTCGATGGTCTGCCAGCAGTCCTCGAGCTCGATGCCGAGCTCCCTCTTGGACGCGGCCGAGCCGTCGATCTTGCCCATAGGGATGGTGCGCCATACTTCCGCGAGGCCCGAGTTGAGGCAGGCGAGCGTATGGGTCTTACCTCCGCCACGCGGGCCCGCCAGCCAGCCGACTACGCCGAGCCCGGTACCGTCGCCCGCGTGGCCGAGGCCAGCGAGGGAGGCGCGCGTCAGCCCGAGCAGGAGCCCTCGGAGGGCGGGGTCCTGCACGTTCAGCCACATGGTGTGAGCGTGCCGCAGAGCCTCCGCGGGGTCGGGGACCTCCGGCAGATCGAGCCGCGCGGCGGCGCCATCGAGGTGCGCTGCGGTCATCACCTCGGGGTCTGTCTCCACTCGGTGTGAGCCAGTGCGGTCTACGTAGCCGCCCGCGTGCAGCCAGGCGGCGCGCCCTTCGTGCTGGACCCAACCGGTGCGGTTCAGCACGCGGTGAGCAGGGGCGGTCGCGATCTGCGCGCGGATCGCGTTCTCGATCAGGCCCGTTGTGCGGGCGTCGCGCGCCCATGTCACCGAGGCGAGAGCGCCGGCACCGACCCAGTTCATCTGATGGACGTCGCGGAGGTCGATGCCAGGGATGCGCACGGTCTCGCGGTCGTGCGTGGGGCCCACGAGGACCCGCAGGTCGACGAGCGTGCGGCGGGCATCGACCTCCCCATGGATGCCGTCAACGATGTGTACGACGCGCTCGACGACCGGGGCGGCGGTCATGATCGCCTGTGGCGGGAGGCCTGGCGCGGGCGGCATGACGAGGAGCCCTCGGTCCTCATCGACTTCCGGCACGAAGGTGGCGTCATGCCCGGGCCCGGTTCCCTGACCCCGCGCCGGTGCGCGGGTCGGGAGCTTCACTGCCCGCTGCAGCTGCGCCTCGACCTCTCCCGCGCCGCCCCGAACCTCCAGGTACCGGGCCCACCCGAGCGGCGGTGCCGGGACGACGGTCACTGCCGGTGCGAGGGCCTTGAGTGGCGCTGCCTCTGCTGCGGCGGCGTCCCACGACGCCCGGTGGGTGCGGGGGTCCTCCTCCGACGTCGTCAGGAGGAAGATCGCATCGAGGCCGGTCGGGATGACCGAGAGTGCCTGACGGAGCTGGGCGGCGTCCGCGAACGCGAGCACCGCGTGGGAGGTGCCAGCGGTCGCGATTGCGCGAGCCGCGTCCTCGCCTGCGACGGCGAGCAGGGTCGTGTCCCCGGCCTGGATGAGGAGAGGGGCGGGAGCGAGGGCGAGGGGCATGTCTGGGGTCATGCTTTCGTCTGCGCGTACCGCTCCGGAGATCGGCAACGATGCGGTAGCGGATGTGGTGGTGGTTACCGCATCGATCTACCGCAATGTGGTACGGATGTGGTAGCGATGTGGTAGCTCTCGAACCCTCTACTTCCCTTTATTTTCAAGGGATGGAGATAGATAGATAGATAGAGAGTTACCCCAATACCCCACAACTTTTCCCACCCGTCCTAGGGACGCACACCTCAACCCCCTCTCAGACGTCAGATTTGTGTGTGCGTACCTAAGGACCCTCGCGAGCGTGTGGTAATGCGGTATTGCGGTAACTCGTCGTCCATACCGCGTTTTGCCGCGTAATTCCGGGGTTCTCGCGGCCCCAGCGGTTACCACATGCGTACCGCACCATGCGGTAGCACCGCCGCCGGGCACCACACTGTTGCCGATCTCCGCAGCCCTACGCGCAGAGAGGAGCATGACCCCAGATACCCCGCAGCTCAGCCACATCCCACCGGAGACGCGCGGCCTCCTCGCCGATGCCGAGATGTATGCCGCCTACGGGAGGGATGACGCCTTCGTCGGCTACGTCGCCCTCCATCAGCCTGACGGCATCGTGCCCCTCGCTCGACTCCGCCTCCTGGCGATCGCTCCCGACGCGCCTGCCGAGGCTCACCTCGCGGCAGATCTCGCACGCTACCCGCACGAGATGCGGGAGGCGTACGAGGTAGCCGGGGAGAGCTGGCCGGAGGCCCTGCTCGCTATCGCCCAGACCCTGCTGGCACACGCGCACGCGCGGGTCGTCGACGTCGAGGATGAGGGGGCGGCACGATGACTTCACAGCTCCGAAATCTCGCCCACGCGCACGAGCGCCGCATCGCAGCCGCCGTCGCAGCACACCAGGGCGGGCGCCTCGCCGCATGGACCCGCGCGCAGCACGCCCACCCGGACAGCGAGCTCGTCGCCCTGCTGTGCGGCCCACTGCTGATCGTCATCCTGACGAAGTGCGGCGTGCCCGTGCGCGAAGCATGGCAGCTTTCGCAGCGCGCTCAGGCGCTCGCAGACGACGGCGAGCTCACGACGCTCGAGGAGCTGCTGCGCGCGCACGGCGTGGACCTGCGCGACGACCTGCTGTCGGTCGCGGTCGCTGGCATCGCAGTGAAGGCCCGCGCGTGGGTGAAGAGGTGGGGAATGAGGTCCTATGTGGCGGACGTGAGCTGGGTCGATGCGAGTGAGGAAGAGGAGCACGGAGAGAACGACTTCGGCGAGAACGACGACGAAGACGGCGGCGGCGAAAGCGAGCCTCGCGCGCGCACGAACGGCGGCGCCTCAACCACGCCCAGCGCCGCCCCGGCGACCGCAGCCGCCGCAGCCGCCCAGGCTTCTCCGACGGCCTCTTCGATGCTGCGGATGACGAACCGACCCGTGAGACCAGTTCGACTTCGGCCGACGACCGTTCGGCTGCTTCCCACACAGATTCCTTCGACGACGTTTCGTCGTCGACCGGCTCGGGCTCTCCCTACGGGCTGGCTGCCAGGTCTATCACCCGCACCGCTCCGCGGATGCGGGGGGCTGGATGAGCGGAAGGAAACCACACGATGAGCGCCAGCGGCCTCATCCGCCCCACCGAGCTCCGTCCGAGCCTGCTCCCACTCGTCCGCCGGCATGCCGCGTCCCCAGACCCCGTCAGCACGATCGCTGCCGTCCTTCTGCGCAGCGACGCCGACAACATCCCGCGCGCCGCGGTCCGACATTTCCTCACGGTCACCCGCGACGTGCCGCCGCACGTCCGCGAGATCGCGGAGAACCTTTACGCGTGGCGCGCCGTGACCCGTCGCGTAGACCGTCTCGCGACCCTGAATGCTGACGCTCGTGCCCACGTTGGGCGTGCCGTCACGCACCTCTTGCGCGACGGCCTCGCCAGCACGCACGCCCCGCTCGTCGCGTACCTCGCGGTCCAGGGCGCCGCACGAGCAGCGTCAACCGGGGTCAGGGTCATGGCCTCGCAGCCCACGCTCGCGGTCGCCCTCGGAGTGACCGACCGGACCGTGCGCTCCACGGTGCGCGCTTTGCGCGATCTGGGCGTGATCAGCACGGCCGCACAGCGCGAGGGAACCCCGTTGGTGATGCGCATTCTCCACGCGCGCGACCGGGCCGCACGCGAGCGCGCGCAGCTCCCGGCGGCGCAGGAGCTCATCGACCGTGCCGTTGCTGGCGAGCCCACTCTCCTCTCCGCCATGTTCGACCCGGCCGTGGCCTACGGGGAGGCCGTTCGCCCTCGCGACGTTCACGGGCTCCTGCGCGCTCTTGGTGGCCTGGAGGTCGCCCGCACCTCGCGTGAGCGTCTCCGCGCAGCGGGCATCGCGACCGAGGACGACCTGCTTACGGCGCTCCCGCCCCTCGCGGCCCAGGTCGATGGCGACGGGTTCACCCCGATCGATCGTCTCGAGACCGCCGAGGCAGCACGTCAGCAGGCCGCCGACCAGCGGATGGCGCAGCTCGAGGAGCACCGAGCACGCGCGGGGCGAGTGTGGGAGAACGTGAAGTCGTTCATGAGGTCGAGCGGTCGACCAACGCCGGAAACGGTCAACACCTGGGCCATAGCCGCGACCGTCGCGTTCGCAGGAGTACCTGAGGCTTCCGCTCCACCGCTCCGGTCCGCTCTCCGCCAGGTGCTGGAGACAGGGCTGCGCAACGCCGAGACCGCGGCGGCGATCGCCGAGCGCATCGTGCCGAAAGGCAACGCTTCCGGACCGACCGCGCATAACAACGACAAGGCCACTGAGGAGGCAGCATGAGCGACCGGACCACCACGCCCGACGACCGCCCCGCGGTCCATCTCCGCGCCGATAGCCTCCGCGCTCAGCGTCTCGTGGTCGGGCTCCTGCTCGCTCTGAGTGCGGCCGCGTTCCTGTGCGCCCTGCCGGGGCTCATCTGGCTGGGCGAGGTGGCGGGTCTCGGAGTGCTCGCTTTCGCCGTGCCGGCGGTCGTTGATCTCGGTCAGGTCGTCATGGCACTGGCGACCGCGGTCGCGCGCTCATCGGGTCGCAACAGCAGGTGGGAGGGCCTCACCCTGACGGCGTTGGTCATCCTGTCCAGTGCCGCGCAGGTGCTCCATGTGACGGCAGTTGCGGACACCGGCCAGCCGCTGGCACACACCGTCATGGCCGCAGCCCTCGCGGCCGCGATGCCGCTCTCGGTCCTCGCAGGCACCCATGCGGTCGTCCACGCCACCCTCGCCCCGGCCGTGCGCCGACCAACCAGGGCTTCGAAGCGCGCCGCCACCGTGTCCGCAGCCACCACGACCACGAAGTCGGCCACACCTGCACCGGTGACACCGGCCAAGGCGGTCGACCGACCGGCCGCACGACCCCGACCAGTGGTCGCGGCCGCCCCGGCCGAGGTGACGATGACGATCGAGGCCGCCGCCCGTGAAGTGGTCGTGGGTCGGATGTCCGGTCGAGCTGCGGCTCTGGCCGCCGGTGTCAGCCGCCATCGGATGACCGCATTGGTGGCCGAGTTGACCACCGCCGAGGCGGCCTGAGTGCCGATTGAAATCGGGCCGTTCTTCGATGCTAAAACCGCGAAGAACGGCCCGATTTCTGCCCATGTGGCGTCCGAAACGGTCCAGGCGCCGCCCCCTGTTTTCAGAGGCCCCCACGCCAGGCTCCCTCAACCTCGCCGGCCACGCTCCACGCAGTAGCCGCCAGCCGCGCTGCTCCCTCGCTGTCATCACCTCCGCACCCACGCCTCACGCTAGATTCGAGCCATGCAGCCCGCCGACACCACCGCCATGACGCTGGCCGAGCTTCTCTCCACGCAGGCGGCCATCGCGACCGAGTTGCAACGCCGGGGCCTGGTCCGCACCTCGACGAGCCTGGCCGGCGAGCTGGCTGAGCACCTCGCTCAGCGCGTCTACGGCGGTGAACTCCCTCCGCCGACCAACCGCGCCGTCGATCTCATCGACGCACACAATCGACGCATCCAGGTGAAGGCGCGTCACCTGCCGCACGGAGTTCAGCGGCACTTCGCCTTCGCCGAGGGCCTCGATTTCGATCTCGCCATCGCCATTCGGTTCGACCGTGCGACTTGGGAGCTCGTCTACGCGCGAGAGTTCAACGTCGAGGAGCTCCACCCACTCCTCTCTCCGCATGCAGATGGGCCCCGTCTCACAACCGCACGCGCCGCACGCAACGGTAAGGATGTGACCGGCGCCTTCCGCGAGGCGTACGCGCAGCTCTGACCCACGCTGCCCGTCTGCATGCGCTCAGCTCCAAGGGTCTCGGCGGCGCAGCACCGAGTGCCTCGCAGGCACTCCAAGCCGTTGCGGCTCAGAGGGACATCGAGTGCGCTCGTCGAGCCAGGAGCGCCACCGAGCCGCAGGTCGAGCATGTGAGGCCACTGGACTGAAGAGCGCGTGATGGGGCGCGGAGCGAGCGCCGCAGGCGAGCGCGATGGGGAGCGCGGGTACGGCGACCCGCAGCGCCTTGACCCTGCTCTTATGCGCTCGTGAGCGCTAACGCGCGCTGGGTGAAGCCTGCTCGCGCCAGGATGCGACAGAACGACGGTCCGAGCGACCTCTAGGTAGAAGCGAGGACACTCGCACGATCACCAGGAGGAACCATGACCCCACGCACACGCACTCGAACCCGCGCCGCAGCCGGCGCCCTCACCCTGGCGGCGACCGTCGCATCGTGCGGTCTGCTCGCCGCACCCGCGCACGCCGCCCCCACAGACGAAGCCGCCCAGGCCTCCGTCCTTCGAGGCACAATCGCAGGCGCTGACCTCGCGACCGTGCTCGGCGCGACCCGCGGCACAGCCAACCCCGGCACGAGCGCAGGCGCGCTCGACGTCGCCGCCCTCAACCGGCTGCTCGGCTTCGACCTGGGCGGTCTCAACATCCCGCTCGGCGAGCTCGTGAGCCTCGGCGATCTCGGCGTCGCGAGTGCAACGTCCACTGCGACCGCGGACGGTGACGCAACCGCCACCGCTGTCACAGCCGGCTCGGACCTCGACGCCGTGCGTGGCACTACGGGCGACGCGGCCGAGCTCGACCTCACACACTTCTTCGCGAGCATCGGGGCGGAGGGCCTGACGGATGCCATCCTCGACGAGGCGACCCTGGCCCTCGGCGCACTCGGTGCGACAGCCACGGTGAAGGACGGCGCGATCATCGATGGCGAGGGTGACGGCTCGCCCGGCGATTACGCGATCGCTGGGAGCAGCATCGAACTCCACTCCGCAGCGATCGGAGATCTGCTCGTGGCCATCGATGGCCAGCTCGACGCGGTCGGCACGTCCCTGACCGAGATCGTGACCTCGCAGGCCGTCAAGGACGAGGTCGCTAACGGCCTCACCGCTGTCGATCTGCCCGCGCACGTGATCGTCCCGACCGATGTCGTGGCTGAGGCGCGCGGCATCGACGCGGCCCTCGCGGGTCTCGTCGACACGCTCATCCCCGCAGAGGGTCTGACGCGCGGTGCAGTCACCGTGCGTGCCGACGGCACGATCGCTGTCGATCTCGCGCAGCCCCATGGTGGCTCACTGAGCGGCCTGCCGGCCAACACGGCGCTCCTGAGTGGCGAGGTCCTCGCCACCGTCAACGAGGACCTGACGCAGGTCCTCGCGTCCATCACCGATGGGCTGACCGAGAAGGTCGTGGCTGCGATCTCACCGGTCGAAGTGCGCATCGGCGCGGACCTGGCCGTGACGAGCTCGACCGATGAGACCGCCATCATCGCCGCCATCGCGGGTCAGACCGTCGAAGAGACTCTCGCGCAGCTGGAGAGCCTCGGCCTCGCCGATGTAGTCGTTCTCGTGGAAGGCTACCTCGACACGCTCTCGCTAGGTGGGCTCATCCCTCACGAGGAGCTGCTCGGCGAGACCGTCGGCGATCTCGCTGGGGTGCTCGACCTTGTCCAGGCGCCGATTGTCGACGCGCTGCTCGGTGCGGACGTGGCCACGGGGTCGGCTGACGCCGTTGTGCCTCTGGGCAGCCTGCTCGCGGGCAACACGACCCCTGCCATCGACGTCCAGGTCACCGCGCTCCAGGCCGGCGCCGACGTCGATGGCATCGCGGAGGCAGTCACGGGCGTGTTCGGGCCTGCGGCGGCGACCGCGCTCGCATGGACCGTGGCCCCGGCCACGGGCGCGGTGCAGGAGGCTCTGGGCGACCAGCTCGGCCTGGCGCTCGACCCCATCCTGAGCCAGCTCCTCGGAGCGACGGACGCGCTGTTCGACGGCATCGACGAGCATCTCGCCGTAACGCTCAATCACCAGCCAGAGGAGCTCTTCCTCGAAGGTGACTCCTCGTTCACCGTCGAGGCCGCACTCGTCGAGGTCGCCGGCATCAGTCTCGGCCTCGGCTCGGCCTCCGTGGCCGCGGACGAGAGCTGGACGACGACGATCAGCGCCGACCCCGACACTGTCGAGCGCGGCGACGTCGTGACAGTCACGGGTGAGGGTTTCTCTCCCTTCGAGGAGGTCACGGTCACGGTCGACGGCACCGACACCGGTACGACGACCGCCGACGAGGACGGCGCTCTCATCCCTTTCGTCTGGCACGTCCCTGAGGACGCCTCGCCTGGCGACGTCCCTGTCAGCGCGATCGGCGCGATCTCGCAGACCGAGGCGCGCGACTCGGTGACGATCACCGCGAGCGAGACGCCCGCGGGCCTTACCCCGACTGTTCGAATCCCGGAGCAGGTGCAGCCGGGCGAAACGGTCACGGTCGAGCTCGAAGGCTGGGCCCCGGTCGAGATCGTCACGCTGACCCTCGAAGAGGATGGCGAGCCTGTCACTAGCTTCGAACCGGTCGAGACGACGACCGACGAGGGGGGCTCTGGCGAGGCTGAGATCATCATCCCGACCACAGTCACCCCGGGTGCGGAGATCGAGGTCGTGGGCCGCGGCGAATCCGGCGAGGGCCGTGACGACACCGCCGTGCCGACGGATGAACAGGTGCCGGTCGACCCGGGCACGGATGGCGGTTCGGATGGCGGCACCGACCCGGTTGACCCCGGCACGGAGGGCTCGGATAACGGCAGCGACGGCGGCTCGGATGGTTCCGACGACGGTTCGGACGGCGGCACGAATGGCGGCTCGGACGGTGATTCGGACCCGGTCGACCCCGGCACAGGCGACGGTTCGGATGGCACGGACGGCAGCACCGACCCCGGCACGGACGGTTCGGACGGCGGCACCGACGACGGCAGCACCGATGGCGGCACCGATGACGGCAGCGATGGGACCGATGGCACGGACGGCACCGACCCCAGCACGGATAGCGGCAGTGACGGCACCGACGACAGCACGGACCCGGTCGACCCCGGCACGGATGGCGGCACGGACGGGTCTGACGGCAGCGACGGCACAGACGGGACCGATGGTGCCGACGGCACGGACGGGTCTGACGGCAGCGATGGCTCGGATGGCGGCACCGACCCCGGCGCTGACGACCGGGACCCGAGCACCACGAGCTCGGTGCCCGCATCGCCGGCCGACCCGACTGACGGCGGGTCGCCCGAGACCTCGGCACCGAGCCTGGCTCGCACGGGTGTCGATGGCAGCGTCGCAGCGACAGTGGCGGGTGGTGGCGTCCTCGCCCTGCTCGCCGGGGCGGCGCTCCTCCTGACCCGCCGCCGAGTGCGCGGCTGACCAAGCTCCTCCCGTGTCGCTCTGTGGTGGTCACGGCGCGGGAGGCTCCTGAGAGAAGGCCCGGTGCGATCGCACCGGGCCTTCTTGGCGCACAGATGCGAGAAGGCCCGCCCCGTGGCGACCCCTAGGTGAAGGAGGAACACAATGACCGCCACCACATCGACGTTCGCCGTCGACATCGACCCCGCCCTCACACCCGACCCGAGTGCCGTGATCGTGCTCTCAGGGCCGGGATGCCAGCAGTGCCGTGCCACGCACCGACACTTGGACGCCCGCGGCGTCGCCTACGTCGTGCGGGACGCGACCGAGCTCCCGCAGGAGGCCATCGAGACGCTGCGCCAGAAAGGCCTCGGGCAGCTCCCGGTCGTGGTCTGGCCTGAGGGCCAGGTGTCCAGCGGCTACCGCCCGGACCTCATCGATGCACGGCTCGACCTCCCGAAGGTGGAGGTGTCAGCATGAGCGCACTCATCGCGGCGGCCCTCGCGGCCAGCACTCTCATCGCGCCAGCGACCGCGGCAGACACCATCGCAGGGTGCGAGTTCCCGATCATCGTCACGCGCTCCGCGACCCCGACCTCGGACCCCATCAGCGGCGGCACCGTGGCGCTCGAAAGCGTGGGTCCCGGAGATCTCCTCTGCGCGACGGGCCCGGCGCACTTGCCTGACGGCGTAGACAGCTCGCTCTACGCCGGCCAGGAGGCCTATGAGCTCGTCGACCCTGCGGGTTTCTGGCTTCGCACCTCCGACGCGAGTGCCCTGGACGGCCCCATCCCCGACCGGATGGACTACTCGCTCGAGCGCGAGGTCAGCACCGGCGGGTGGCTGGGTGGCTCCTCGGTGGACCTTCTGGCAACCCCGGGCGGTGCGCTGGTGCGCACGCTCGAAGCCGGGGCGGACGTCCTCGTTCATGAGGATTTCGAGATCGATCTTGACGGCACCGCATGGGTGCCCGCCCAGGCAGTTGAGACCGGTGACGAGGGATGGCTCCCAAGCGAAGACCTCGCCGAGCGTAGCGTCGACGACCCCGAGCCGACCGAGACCGAGACGGCGCCCGAGGAGCCTGCCGAGACCGCAACCCCTGCAGCAACCGGGGCCCCCACGGCTGACGCCGAGTTCAACGCAGCGCAGGCGTTCACGATCGGTGGAGTGGGCCTCGGCGTGCTCGTGCTCGGTCTGCTCGCCCTGCGCTTGCGGAGGGCCCCGAAGGATGAGGGGGTGCTGTGATGCGCATTCGCTTCTCTCAGCCGTCCGTCTCCGACGTGGTCGTCCGCATCCTTCTTGCCGGCGGCGTGGTTTTCGCGCTCTACGCGATCTCGCGGGAGCTGGACGCGGGATTCCTCGCCTTCCTCGCGACGATCGCCGCGACGACGATCTCTATCGCGACGAGCGGCGTGCTCCTGCGCGCCCAGCGTGGCGCGGCGCGCTTCGCGAACCTGGCGCGAGTGCTCAGCGAAAACGAGCGCACGGCCAGTCTCGTGACCCGCGGCGCAGGCAGCCTGGTGGCTGCGCTGGCCATCGGTGTGCTCGTCGCAGTTCTCGAGGCCGGGCTCTCACTGCTCCTCAGCAGCGTCATCCTTGATGCCACGTGGCGCGCATCCGTCAGCCTGGCAGTCATCACGCTCGGGCTCTGGACGGTGCTTAACTTGCTGGCCGGACCCCGCAGGAACCTCGCCGGGGACGCCGCGAAGGCCGTCCTCGCCGACCTGGGCTTCTCCCTCGCTCCCGCGAGCAGCATCGAGCAGGCAACCGTGGCCGCAGTCGGACGCACTGCCGTCACGGTGGGCATCAGGCTCGCCATCCTCTGGCTCGTCCCGATTCTCGTGGCGAAGACGTGGCTGCTCATCGGAATCGGGGTCATTGCGGTGCTGCTCATCGTGACCGCCGGCTCGTGGAGCATCGAGGCCGCGCCCGCGCACGAGGGCGAGGACCGCTGATGCCTCGCGTCACCCGCACCGCACTCCGCCTCGCCGGCCGCACTCTGCGCACGACTGGCCGCGCCACAGGTGCTGCGCTCGTCGATGGACAGGGCGGCGCTCACGCCGGCCGTCGTTGGCTCGGGGTGCTCATTGTCTGGGCCGCTCTCCTGCCAGCCTCGCTGCTCCCTGGCGTCGTGGGCACCGCGATCTCGCTGCTCCTCGCCGCTCTCGCCGGCTTCGTGCTCGCGCGTCGCTGGGCGCGCACCGTGCACCCCGAGCGCGTGTGGCGTGGCGATCGCGTGCTCATCGCTCTTCCGTGTGCGCTCGTGACGGTGCCCGGAGTGCTCCTCGCCGGTGTGGTTGCAACTGCTGTGATCGCACATCAGTTCGGCTTCGTCCCGTGGGTGCTTGTGCTCGTCGTGGCCGCGGGCGTGTTCACTGCGCTCTGCGGGGTTGCGCGCAAGGCTGTGGGCCGCGCGACTGGTCGTCTGATGAGTGTCGCGGAGGCGGCGTCGGCCGCCATCGGGACACCCGTCGATCGGCTGCGCGTCTCGCGCGGTCGGGATGCCGAAGGCCGGTCAGCCGTGGTCATCCATGATGCGCACAAGGCGCTGCAGAGTGACCTCTCGAAGGTGGACACAGCCGTCGCGCGCGAGCTCGGTGACGTGGAGGTCGTGCGCCGAGGGGATGCTCTCGTGGTGCAGGTGGCAAGCGCGAGCACGATCGAGCGTCGCAGGCTTGCCGATTCGAGTGGCGGTCTCGTGGTCGCCATCGAAGAGCTCCAGCCGGACGGCCGGCGCGGGCTGACGCTCGCGGACGGTGTCGGCCCGACGCAGGCGGAAGCAGTGGCAGCGTGGTGTGATGCTGCTCTGAGCGCGAGCATGATCGAGTGGCTGCCGGTCCAGCATCGTGCGATCGCGGCCGTGCTGGACGACGACGAGCGCAGCCTTCGCGCGCGGTACGCACAGCTTCTCGGGGCGCGGCCGCACGAGGTGGGCATCGACCTAACCCGGGACGACGAAGGCATCGCACGGGTCGAGATTCTCTCTGCGCCGACCGTCAGCATCGACCCCGCGCGCCGGATGGCTTCTTGGCGGCAGCTGGTGATGAGCACACCGGGCGGTCATGAGGACTGGGCCATCCACGAAAACGCGACGACTGGGCAGGTTACGCTCACCCGCCACCCGCGACGTGTTCTTCCATCCCTCGTCCCTCTGAACTCGACGCTGCCCTCTGAGCTCGACCCTTCGCTCTGGGCTGACATTCCTCTAGGACTGACACCTGAAGGCATCGCCGCCGGCCAGGACCTAACGCTGAGCCCTCACTCGCTCGTGGTGGGCCCGACGAACAGCGGCAAGACAGTCGCCCTCGTCAGCGATGCGGCCAGGCGGCTCGCCTGCGGGCACGACCTGATCATCATCGACGTCTCACGTAAGCGAGGCGTCGACTACAAGCTGCTTGAGCCGTTCGCCCGCGGATTCGCGCGCCGCGTTCCTGAAGCGGTCGTGGCGCTGAACCGGGTGAATGACGAAGGTGAGCGGAGGTCCGCCGTCCTCGGTCGGCTCGGGATGTCCAAGCTTGAGGACGTCCCCCTAGAGGTCCGAGAGCGCGAGGGAATGCGTCCGCTGACCGTGGTGATCGATGAGGTCGCGGCCCTCCTTGGCCCGGTGGCAATCCCGAAGGGGCTGCCGAAGAATGACCCGCTTGTGGTCACTGCGACAGAACTCGCGACGCAGAAGGAGATCTTGCGGGCGCTACTCGCAGTCATCGCGCGGGAACTGCGGTTCGTCGGCATTCACCTCGTGCTCGCACTGCAGAGGCCCGACGTCACGATCTTCGGAGCGACGGGCGGCGAGATGCGCGACAACCTCACGCACCGCGTCCAGCTCGTCCCACCCGGGAAGCCTGTTTCGCAGACAGCTCTCGCGATGCTCTTCCCTGCCGACATGGCTGCCGACGTGTACAGCGAGCAGCAGCGGTTCGACGACGGGAAGTCCCGCGGCCTGGCCGTCATTGCCGCTGAGGACGGCGGCGTGACAGCGGTCCGCGTGGCGTATGCGCCTCAGGCACAGGTGGCCGAACTGCTCACGAGTCTGGGCGTCGCCCGAGTTGCCGAAGGCGCGCGCTGGAACTTCGCATCTGAGGCACCGAACAGGCCGACCTTCGGAGAGATCATCCCCGGTACTGAGGCGGATGACGCCATCGAAGATGTGAGCCTCGACCTCGGTGAGTTCGACCTGAACCTCGACCTCGGGGAGGACTCGTCGGCCGAGCCCGACGAGTGGGCCGACGTCGACCTCGACCCGGCGCCAACCGAGAAGCCGCAGGCGTTCATCTGGTAAGCCCCTTCGCCGCGCATAAGCCTCTCTGAGTCGCGCAGATCGCGCCGGCTCGGAGAGGCATGTGATGGGGAAGAGCGTGGTGGCGGCGGCGGTCGGGGTGGCGGCTGCGGTGATGGTGCTCGCGGGGTGTGCATCGGCAGGCGACCCCGCGCAGGCGATGGCCGAGGCCTATCTCGACCCGAACGCCAGCGAGGAGGCGCACACGCAGTGCGACGGCGAGACGGGCACGGGCGGGCTCTGGGCTCAGACGACCGAGCGCGAGCTCGTCGAGACGCGGACGAACGAGGGCGGCGACGAGCGCATCTTCGACTTCGATGCCACCGACACGGATGGGCGCGCGCGCAGTCTCTGGGTGACCGTCCAGCTCGACGACGACGGCCACGCGACCTGCGTGTGGGGCGCTGGCTGGTACGACTGACTGTCAGTGAACAACGACAAGGGCGGGGTTCACACGAGCCCCGCCCTTGTCATGTCGACTGTGGCCCGTCGGGTGCGTTCCAGCCAGGCACATGTTCGTCGAGGGCTGCCCGGCGCCGATCATTCATCACCAGCGAGGTTTCGCCACCGCGAGCCGCGAATCGCACCTTGGCGAGCCACACGGCCAGGCGCCTCTCACCCGCTTCCTCAGCGGTGCTTCTCGGCGTGCGTCCCTCCGATCGAAGGAAGTCGCGCAGAGCGATCGCGCGCTCCTCAAACCGCGCATCATGGTCAACGCCCTCCCAGCCGTCCGGGAGCTTCGCGGCCATCGACGCCCGCTCCGGGGTCCACTCGAAACTCCCCCGACCCTTCTGCGCATTGCGCACGCTCGTCAGCCACCGCCCGAGCATCGTCTCCCAACTGTCGCTCGCGGAGGTGGATGGGAACCGACCTCGCCTGCTGTGGAAGTGCGCGACGTCGTCGACTCTGCGTGCGAAGCGTGCATTCGGCGACTCACGGGCACCGCGCCATCCGGGTGCGTGCTCGTCCAGGAACTGCTCACGCTCCCGCGTCCATCGCATTGTGCCGTTGCCGCGAGCGGCCTGACGCAACTCGTGCAGGGTGTGGCCGAGGCTGCGCTCCAGCTTGTCGCTCGAGGCCTTCGTCGGCCAGCGTCCGTTCTCGTCCTCGAAGGCTGCGATCGCGAGGACGTTCGCGCGGAACCGCTTCTCCAGTTCCGCGGCGCTTCTCCCCGTCCCGTGCACACCTGTCATCGGCGCGGCCCGAAGTCGGCGATGGTGGGGTCATCGATCGGCATGCGAACCTTCGGCAGTGGCTGCGACCAGCCACATGCGCAGATTTGGCGGCCGTCGCGAACGCGCGCCACGGTCGAGCACTCAGGACAGCGGTCCGCCACCTCGCTGTCTGCCACCCAGTCGCTCACAGTTCCACGATATCGACCGCTCAAGCATTCAACTCTTCAGTTGAGCGAGCCCGCCCCGGATTGCGGGTGGCGGCCCCTAGAGTGGCTACCAGGGGCGACTTATCCTGCACCCTTTCTGCTCTGCGGCAGCACGACCCCGAGGACCACATGGCGATACCCACCTCACGCGACGTCCCGACTCGCGGACAGATCAAGTCTCGCGAACGAGTGCGCGACCTCGCGGAGGTGTACACGCACAAGCGTGAAGTGGACGCCATGCTCAACCTCGTCCCGGGCATGTTCCCGTCTGAGGAGCGCCCGGGTGACACCGATAAGAAGTTCCTCGAACCAGCGTGCGGTAGCGGCAACTTTCTCGAGGAGATTCTGACTCGGAAACTCGAGTTCGTCACCACTGCCCGTTACGGGATAGGCGCACAATTCGAGTTCCGCACCCTCCGCGCTTTGGCCAGCATCTACGGCATTGACATCAACTCAGAGAACGTTGAAGAGTCGCGGGACCGATTACGCGCCGCGGTCGCTTCACATATCGACATGGAGATGAACACGAAACCCGCATCGTCGGGCTTCGCTGACGCAGTGGATGTTGTTCTCGAGACGAACATCATTCGGGCTGATTCACTCGCCGATACGGCCAGCATCATGTTCGTTGACTACCGCCCCAGCAGGGGCCACACCTTCGTTCGGGAGTGGTCGCCGATGCAGCCTGCAGAGGAGCAGGGCCTCTTGGCGGTTTTCAACACGTGGCAGGACACGACCCCCGTGCATTACACGGAGCTCGCTCGGAACCCCGAACCGACTGGAGGCATGCAATGATGCACCATCCCAGGGGCTCGTAATGGCTCTCCTTCAGAGGCGCCGTCACATCCCAGACATCCTCGACACGCTCGCGCAGCTCTCGAATGACGAAGTGCCGGTCCGGCCGAAGGTCGCGCGAGCGATGCTCGACCTCCTGCCAGCCGAAGTGTGGACTGACCCGACGCTGCGTTGGCTCGACCCGGGCCTCAAGTCGGGCGTCCTTCTGCGGGAAGCTGCGCAGAGACTCCTCATCGGGCTCGCCGCGTGGGAGCCAGACTTCGAGAAACGGCGCGAGCACATCTTCCGGAACATGCTGTTCGGACTCCCCATCACCGAGGTCACTGCACTCGTGGGCAGACGCAGCTTGTATTACACACGCGATGCGTCAAGCGACTTGTCAGTTGTGAAGTTCGACACCCCCGAAGGCAACCTGCCATTCATCCAGGGTCAGCACTCGTTCAACGGTAAGGGCCGCTGCAGGTGTGGAGCGACGACCAAACTCGAACGCGGCGAGAAGCGCGAAGCCCATGCGTATGCCTTCAATCACGGCAAGTTCCCTCCCAAGGAGATGGAAGACATGAAGTTTGACGTCATCGTGTCGAATCCGCCGTTCCAGCTGGAAGACAACGGCCATAGCGCGAGTGCGACACCGATCTATCATCACTTCGTTCAGCGAGCCATCGAGATGAACCCTCGCTATGTCGTGATGATCACGCCCTCCAGGTGGTTCGCAGGCGGCAAAGGTCTGGACAAGTATCGCGACCGAATGCTGAACGACCGTCACCTCAAGGTGCTGGTTGACTACCCGAAGCTCTACGACGCGTTCCCCGGCGTGAAGATTCGCGGTGGCGTGTCGTACTTCCTCTGGGACCGTGAGCACGACGGCCCGTGCAAGGTTCAGACCGTCTGGGACGGAAAGCCCGTTGGCCCCGCCGTTGAACGCAAGCTGAACGTCTACGATGTCTTGGTCCGTCGCAACGAAGCTGTTCCGATTCTGGAGAAGGTCCGTGCGAAGAACGAACCGACGCTGGACCAGCGCGTGTCAAGCCGTAAGCCGTTCGGATACCCCACGAACTTCCACGGCTCGAAGTCCCCGGCCGGCATCTCGGAGCCGGTTACGCTCTACGGCTCGCAACGGGTCTCCTTCGTCGAACGCGCGACTGTTCCACAGAACACCGCCTGGATTGGAGAATGGAAGGTCCTCGTCACAGCGGTGCAGGGAACCAGCGCAGCCGTCGAGACTCAGTTCCTGGGCCGCCCTATCGTGGCCGGGGCAGATACTGCATGCACCGAGACCTACCTGGTCACGGGGCGGTTCGACAACAACGTCGATGCGACCCGCTACGCCGCGTACCTCCGCACCCGCTTCGTGAGATTCCTCGTGTCGCTGCGCAAGTCCACACAGCACGCGACTCGCGACGTGTACGCGTTCGTTCCGGACATCCCGCTCGATCGCGAGTGGACAGACAAGGACCTCTACGAGAGGTACGCACTGGCACCCGCCGAGATCGAGTTCATCGAATCACAAGTTCGCGAGATGCCTGCCACCCTTGATGGAGTCGAGGAGTGACGTCGGAAACGCCCGCGACAGTCATTGACGGGTCTGCGGAGACCTCGGCGGAGACCGTAGGGTCAACCCCTATCGCGCGCCGCATCTACACCTACACGATGCCGGGCCGCAACGATGTCAGCTGGACACGAGATGCCGGAAACCAAGTCGTTTCGGGTGTCGGTCTGCTGAAGGTAGGCGAGACGACGCGATCGAACGCGCGGGAGCGCATCAAGCAGCAGCTCGGGACAGCCTTTCCCGGGCTGGTCGGTGTGGACATCCTTCTTGACGAATCGGCGGAGCGAACGGACGGCTCGTTCTTCCGCGACCACGATGTGCACCGAGCGCTCGTCGCGGCAGGCGTCCGCCGAGTTGGCGGCGAGTGGTTCGAGGCCACGCTCGATGAAGTCAAGGCGGCGGTGGGTGTTGTCCGGTCAGGACGCACGTTCGACTCGACTCGCACCGCGGACTTCGGGATGCGCCCCGAGCAAGAGGACGCTGTCGCGGAGACTGCCGCCTACTTCCGCGAGCACGCGGCTGACTCACGGCCTGCACGGTTCCTCTGGAACGCGAAGATGCGGTTCGGCAAGACATTCACGACGTACCAATTGGCCCGCGAGATGGAGTGGACGAAGGTCCTCGTCCTGACCTACAAGCCTGCCGTTCAGACCGCGTGGCGCGAAGACCTCGAGAGCCACGCGGACTTCGAAGGCTGGCACTTCGTGGACGCCGAGACACCTCCCGACAAGGCTGCCGCGATTGCTGACGGGACCGAGCCATTCGTATGGTTCGCGTCGCTGCAGGACCTCAGTGGGAAGCAGGATGGCGAGGTCAAAGAGCGGAACGAACCGCTATACCTGCTGGACTGGGATGTCATCGTCATCGACGAGTATCACTTCGGAGCATGGCGGGACTCTGCCCGCGAGATGTACGACCCGTCTGAACGCTCGTTGGCTATCGCCGAGGAGCCGACCGAGGAAGTCCTTGTTGAAGATCTCGCCGTAACGTCGCACAACTACCTGATGCTGTCCGGCACCCCTTTCCGCGCGATCACGAACGGCGAGTTCAATGAGGATGCGAAGTACGACTGGACCTATATCGATGAGCAGCGTGAGAAGGCAGCATGGCCGACTGACGACGCTCGCGAAAATCCGTACATCGATCTCCCGCGCATCGAGATGTACATGTACCGCATCTCAGAGTCGGCCGCCGCGACCGCTGATGAGGGCGAGTTCGACGGCTTCAATCTCAACGAGTATTTCCGGGCGTCGAAGGAAGGAAGCGAATACGTCTTCGCTGAACCGACGCAGGTGCACGAGTTCCTGGAGATGCTTCGGGGGAAGCTCTCGGCTCAGGTAAAGGCGGGACTCGAGACCGGCAAGAAGCCGCCGTTCCCGTATGAGGACGCGGCTTTCGCGGCCGGCGTGCGCCACTCCGTCTGGTACATGAGCGACGTGGCGTCTTGCTATGCGATGAAGGCCATGCTTGACGAGCACCCATACTTCTCGGGATTCGACGTGTACGTGGCCGCAGGCGCGCGAGCGAAGATGGGCGCGAAGGCGAAGGGCCCGGTCGACGAGCTCATCCACAAAGCTGACGCCGCTGGGCGCTCCGGAACGATCACCCTGTCGTGCGGCAAGCTCATGACCGGGGTGACAATCAAGCAGTGGTCCTCCATCTTCATGCTGCGATCGCTGAAGTCACCGGAGTCCTACTTCCAGGCGGCCTTCCGGGTCCAGTCACCGTGGTCGCGCAAAGAGCCGGGTGAGCCTCGTGTCGTGCTGAAGGAGCCTTGCTACGTTTTCGAGTTCGACCCGAACCGTGCTCTCTCGCTGGTCGCCCAGTACGGCACCCGCCTCGCAACGAACACGGACGAGTCCGGCCGTGACGTGCTCGGAGAGCTTCTGAACTACCTCCCGATCTACGCCTTCGACGGAGCGAGCATGGAGGCGCTGAGTGCAGATGCACTGATGGATTGGGCTACGGCTGGCATCGGCTCGACTGCTCTCGCTCAGCGATGGAACTCCCCCTTGCTCGTCGACGTCACCGACGCGGCCCTCGACCGGCTACTCGGCCAGCCGGACCTGCTGAAGACTCTCGAGCAGATGGAAGCGTTCCGCGGCCTCGCCCAGGACGTTCAGAAGGTCGTCACGTCGACGAAGAAGCTCAAGGCTGTCAAGCGCGACAAGCCCAAGCTCACCGACGCCGAGCGCAAAGAGCAGGACAAGACGCGCAAGCTCCGAGCCGAGATTCGGGAGAAGTTGCAGAAGTTCCTCGCTAAGGTGCCGGTGTTCATGTATCTCACCGACTTCCGCGAGGAGGCCCTGGTCCACGTCATCAGGTCGCTCGACCCAGCGCTATTCGAACGGGTCACCGGCCTGACCATCCCCGACTTCGAGCTGCTCGCTGACATCGGCGTGTTCAACGCCGAGCGCATGAACGCGGCGATCTACCAGTTCCGGCAGTTCGAGTCGGCGAGCCTCAGGTACGCGAACGTGGGCGAAGCCGTGGAGGGTGGTCGTCAGGTCGGACTGTGGGACGATAGCGTGTTCGTCGAGGCCGACGCGAAGCTCTGACGCAGGTGTCCACTTATTCGCTGGAGGTGTCCACTTAGTGTCCATAAAATGGCGTGTACGGATGCGTTCGAGTGCGTGTGAGTGCGCACGACCTGTATGAAATCGCGGTAGCTGCGCACCTAGCGAGAGTACGAGCTGTACTTCGGCGTCTGACCTGCCGCTAGGCCCTCGAACGGCCCAGCTCCCGCGAGAGATCACGGGAGCTGGGCCGTTTGCTGTATCTGGGAAGTCCGAAAATCCGGGCACGGGTGTCCAGAAAGTGTCCGATTAATCGACGTAGGCGGCCGCTCCGACCCGCGTCGTCTCAGTCACCCCCATTCCCCCGCACTGAGCAGCAGTTCACGCGCAGGATGGCGGGATGGGGCGCGTGACGACCGTCGGACTGCGCGCTCTGCGACGCGCTCGGCTGCGCGCGTTCGGTCGCCGCACGCTTCAGCGCAAGAGCGATCGGCTGGAAGCTGCGACAGCGTCGAGGTCGGCGGGCGTAGGCGGATCGGCGCCGAAGCGTCCGACCGTGATCGAAGCGGCCAGCGCGCTGCGGTGAAGGATCTCGGCCAGCGCAGAGGGAGTGAGCTCCACGAGGCGAGCACGGCTCTCGCGCCCGGAGACCCCTTGCAACAGCAGGCCATCCAGCAGTGCACCCATGAACGTGTCACCGGCGCCGACGGTGTCGACCACGTCAACGGGTACGGCCGGCACTCGCACCTCGTCGTCGTCCCGCAGTGCGACGACTCCGTCCGGCCCCTGAGTCATCACCACGAGGAGCGGGCCGGCTCGCAGCAGTCCTCGCGCGGCAGTCATCGCGTCGACGTTCGGATACAGCCAGGCGAGGTCCTCGTCGCTCGCCTTCACCACATCGGCACGCGCCAGCAGCCCCCGCATCCGCTCCCGAGAGTCGGCGCTGTCCTCGATGAGCGACGGGCGCACGTTCGGGTCGCACCCGATCAGGGCGAGACCCCGGTGACGGTCGACGATCTCCGAGACCGATCGCGCTCCCGGGTCGAGTGCGGCACCGATGGATCCCACGTGGAGGACATCGGCGGGCACAGCATCCGTCACGTCCACCCGCCAGTCGATCGCGAACTCATATGTCGCGGCACCACGCGCATCGAGGGTCGCTTGCGCCGTCGAGGTGCGCTCCAGCCGGGTGCCGACGAGGTCAACGCCCGAGGCGGCGAGCCAGTTCCGAATCTTCTCCCCACGCCGGTCCGCGCCCACAGCGCTGAGCAGCTGGGGCGTGCGGCCCAGCCGCCCGAGAGTGAGCGCCACATTCGCCGGACTGCCGCCCGGTGTCTCCGTGACTGCTCCGTCCGCCCGCCGTACGATGTCGACGAGCGCCTCGCCCACCACCAGGATGCGTGGCGCGCGCTCTAACGCCGCCATCAGATCGGCGTCCCGAACTCGCGGATTGTGATCCCCGAGAAGGTCGCGGGGCCACCGTCGGAGTAGAGCGAGATCCCGGTGTCGCCGTCAGCGAAATGGACCTGCTGCGACAGCACGGTGTGCCCGGCGTTGACGAAGACCTCGACGCTCTGCGTGTCGACGAAGATGCGCAAGTGCACGGACCGCGCATTCGCGTCGATAGGAGCCGCCGCGCGGGTATACGGAGCGAGGGCGTAGCCCGCCAGATCCGAAGGGCCACGGTCCACGTAGACCTCAGCCCCGTACTTGCCGATGTTGGTGTGCCGTGTGCCATCGGACGACCGTCCGACGGACAGACCGACGTTCGCTGCCTGATCCCAGTTGATGTCAAGCTCGATCTCGTATGCCCGCCCGGTGAACGGCAGGACGGAGCTGCCGTTCACCGTCTGCGTGGGGAGCGTCGTCGTCGAGGTGACGTAGCCGGCGAGGGCCGGGACCGGAGCGCTGAGCAGGCTGTACCAGCCACCTCCCTGACGTTCCAGGCGGAGCTCGCGCACAATCGAGTTCTGTCCGTTGTAACCGTCGCTTACGTCGGTGGGCACATCGCGCGCCGCGTACTTCCAGTTGTTCATCCAGGCAATCGCCAGTCGGCGGGTCTGCGGGGCCTCCGCCTTCGGCCAGGTGACGGCGGCGTACCAGTCCCATCCCCAATCCAGCCATTGCGGCGTGAGGCTGTCCGCGAGGAAATGCGTTCCGTTCCAGCCTCCCGTCCAGTATGCGTACGTCATGGGGAGGCCGATGCCGTAGGCGTCCATGCTCGCCGCGAAGATCCAGTGCGTGGAGCCGTCATCCGCCGTCATCTCGAACAGATCCGGGCACTCGATGCCGCCCAGCGCGTGATTCGGGTAGTCGAAGTTGGATGTCCACTCCCAGTCACGCAGGTTGGGCGACGTGTAGAACGACGCGTAGCGCGCTCGGCCGATCACGCACACCCACTCGCCGCGCAGCGCATCCCAGTGGATCTTCGGGTCGCGGAACCACTCGGCGTTCTCGATCTCGGCAGGCGTCGTGGCGGCGCGACCGTCGGTGTTCACGATGACGGGATCTGGCAGAGCGGTGAATGTGAACCCGCCATCCGTCGACCAGTAGAGATACTGCTCCTGGTACTTGCGGATGCCGTCGGTCGGCTGTGTGGCCAGTGCGACGACGGCACCTGCGCCGAATCCCGCGGTGTTCGCGGTGTCGACGACCGCCGACCCCGACCACACCGGGAAGTCGGGCTGGAGCGGCATCACCGTGCCGTGGTGGGTGAACGAGACGCCATCGGCGGTTGTGGCGTGATCCCATCCTCCGGGACCGTTGTTCTGCCCCGAGTGCAGGTAGTACAGCTGATATGCCCCGTTCGTCGTCACGGGGCGCTGCGGATCGCAGAGCCAGCCGGTCGGCGGGGTCATGTGGTAGATCGCGCGCAGCGACCCAGCGGACGGGGCGAGCATGGGCCGGACCCCGGCTTGTGCATGCGCTGCCGCTGACGATGCGCCGCCGAACAGCACTGCGAGGGCGCCGACGCCGGCCGCGTTCAGGACTCCCCGACGGGAGAAGGAATCGTTCATGTCATGTCCTTTCGAGAGTTCCGGGCGCGGCGATGCGCCCGATGTCGGAACAGCGGTGAGAGTGTGACGAGAAGCGGAGGAAGCGGACGGCGATCGGTGGTCAGGAACCTCGATCCGATCGCTGTGCGATGACAGGTCCGGCCATGGTGACGGCGATCGGGCCGTCAAGAGTCGACGACAGCCGTGAGGTGACCGTCTCGGAGCCCATGAACAGCAGGTGAGATGCGGTCGCCTCGCCGCCGTGGAAGAAGATCTCCACCAGCGGTCCGTCGACGACCACCAGCATCCGCACCTCGCCGGAGGAGCGGAGCGGGAACGTGGTCGATGACGGGAAGTCCGGGTGCAGCGCCGCGGCGTCCGCCCCGGACCGGGTGATTGTGACTTCGCCGCTGTCCGGCACGTGTTCGACGGTGAGCACGGCATCCGCTTCGCCGCGCACCTCGTAGCGCACCATACCCGTCTGCTGCGGATCCCAGCGCGCCTCGATGACGGCATGGGCGTCATGTCCTGCACACCAGGGTGTCGTGATGTCCACCTCGGGTTCCTCAGCGAGGAGCGAATCGATGAACTCCGGTGGCTGCTGAACGAGCACGGGCGTTCGCTCGATCGTCCGCAGCGACAGCCGTCTCGGCAGCGACATGGCACCGCGCCACGGAGCGGCCGGCACATCGGCGGCATAGCGCCAGTTGCTCATCCAGCCGAGCATCACCGCGGCACCGCCTGGAGCGCTGTCGAACGTGACCCCCGCATAGAAATCCCGCCCGTGATCGACTCGCGTCAGCTCCGCGGCGTCCGAAATGAAGACCCGGCCGTCGAAGCCGCCGATCACCCAGCTCATCGACGATCCGTCCGGATCGGGGTCGGCGCCCACAGGATTGGTGCTCAGCAGCAGCACCCAGCGCTGATCGCCCTCGTCTCCATCCACGGGAAGGCGGACGAGGTCCGGGCACTCCCACACGACTCCCTCGGCGCCGAGCGGACCGTAGGACCCGGTGTACTCCCACGTGCGCAGATCTCGCGACGTGTGGAACAGCACCTGGCGGTCGTCGGCTTCGACAGCCAGCATCACCCAGGTGAGCGCTCCGTCGTCAGCGACATGGCGGATGATCTTCGGGTCTCGGAACGACGACGTTCCGCGGTCCAGCACGGGGTTCCCGGCGTCCACGACCCAGTGGCGGCCGTCTGCGCTTCTCGCGGTCGACTGCGCTTGACGGCCGTCGTCGTAGGCGCTGGTGTAATACGCGACCAGCCCTCCGTCCGGGTCGACGACGGCCGATCCGGAGAAGATCTGCTCGCCGGGGCGATGGAGCAACGCGACCTCGTGCTCGGTCCAGTGCTGCAGGTCACGGCTGGTGGCGTGTCCCCAGCTCATGTTCCCCCAATCCGCCCCTTCGGGGTTGTACTGGAAGTAGAGGTGCCACCGGCCCTCGGCGTACACGAGTCCGTTGGGATCGTTCATCCAGTTGTCCCGCGGGGTGAAGTGGAGCATCGGACGGGGCACGGCTTGCACGAGCTCACGTGCTGCTGTTTCTGCGCTCATCCGACTCGGACCGATCGACGGCGGACCGGCGGGCAGGCGACGAGAGTCGGTCGCTCCGCGTCGGGCTTCTCCAACCCGAGCAGCACGCGCACCCCCACCGCGCCGAGTTCGTAGTGCGGCAGGGCGACGGTCGAAAGAGTCGGCCGGAGGTGCGCCGCGATCACATCCTGGTTGTCGAACCCGATCACAGCGATGTCCTCGGGGATGCGCATCCCGTGCTCACGCAGTCCGTCATAGAGTCCCATCGCGACTCGATCGTTGTGACAGAACACCCCGGTGGCGCCGGACGCGATGATCTCCGGGACGGCGCGATATCCGCCCTCCTGGTCCGGAGCGGCCGGGAGCACGAGAGTCTCGTCGAACGGGATCCCGGCAGCCTCGAGCGCAAGACGATAGCCGTCGAGCCGTCCGGTCTGCGCGGGCGACGGCGTCGTGGTGTTGACGATGGCGATGCGCCGGTGCCCGGCGGCGATCAGCTCTTCCGTGGCGGTGCGCCCGCCCTGTACTTCGTCGGGGACGACCGCGGGGAGCCCGCTGCCGGGCGCGAAGCAGTCCACGAGCACCGAGTCCGTTTGTTGAAGAGCCGCGGGCACCGTGATCTCCCGGTGGTACCAGGTGGAGTAGAGGATGCCGCGAACCTGGTGCTCCAGCATCATCGCGATCGCGTCGTTCTCGACCTCGGCGTTGCCGTCGGTGTTGGCGACGAGCAGCACGAAGCCGTGCTTCCAGGCTTCGTCCTGGGCGCCGTGGATGATCTGTCCTGCGAACGGTGTGGTGGCGATCTGGTCGGCGACGAGTCCGATGAAACGCGATGTCCCCTGTGAGAGCGTCTTCGCGAGGGCGTTGGGGCGATAGCCAAGAGCAGCGACGGCATCGTGCACACGTTGACGCGCGTCTTCTCCGATGCGCGCTCCCGGCTTGTCGTTGATGACGTGCGAGACCGTGGCGACCGAGACGCGTGCAGCTTTCGCGACATCCCGCATCGTGACGTTCGGCACGTGCGCGCCCTGTCCTGCGGTGCTCATCCTTTTGTCGCTCCGCTCTCGAGTCCCTGGATCATCGCCTTGTTGAGGACGAGGAAGACGAGCAGCAGCGGCGTCACCGAGACGCAGACGGCGGCGAACGTCGCCGTCCAGTCGGTGTTGCCCATGGCCCCAATGTAGTTCTGCAGGCCGAGGGGGATGGTCTTCAGACCGTCCGACAACACGAAGGTGTTCGCGAAGATGAAGTCGTTCCAGATGAAGATGCTGTTCACGAGCACGACCGTGATGATCGTGTTCAGCGACAGCGGCGAGGTGATCGTGAGGAAGATCCGGTACGGCCCCGCTCCATCCAGCGATGCGGCCTCATACGTCTCCCGAGGGATGTACTCATAGAAGGACGAGAAGAGGTACACGGCCATCGGCAGGGCGAAAGCGGCGAGCGGGATGATCATCGAGAGGTGAGTGTCGAGCAACCCCACCTGCGAGTAGTCGATGAACAGCGGGACGAGCGCGATCTGCACGGGCACGATGATCCCGAGGAGGAACAGCGCCCGGACGGCCGCGCTCAACCGGAAGCCGAGCACCTGCAGCGCGAACGCGGCCATCATGCCGGCGACGACGATGAGCGCGCTCGACCCGAGCGTCACAATGAGGCTGTTCACGATATTCAGGCCGAGGTTGCCGGTGGCGAACGCGCGACCGTAGTTCTCGAGCGTGAACTCCGACGGCAGCGCGAACGGGTTGCCTCCGGCGAAGTCGGCAGCGGTGCGGAAACTCGTCATGAAGAGCCATGCCAGCGGGTAGATCTGCACGATCACGATCAGGACGATCGTGATCGTGAGCAGGGTGCGCTGGGCGCGCAGCCTGGTTGATCGGTGTCGACGCACGGTTGGACGCAGCGGTTCCGGAGCGACGGGCGCCAGCGCCAGAGCGGTGGGAGCAGTCATGATTCGTCCTTCCGGCGAAGCAGAAGCAGGATGATGCCGACGGCAACGAGGCACTCGATGACGATGAACACCGAGATCGCACTGGCATAGCCGTAGTCGGTGTGCACGAAGGCCGTCTTGTACATGTACGTGGTCAGCAGCTCGGACGCCTGCCCGGGTCCACCGCCCGTGAGCAGATAGGGGATGTCGAATCCCCGCAGAGCGAAGGTGGTCGCCATGATGGTCGTCGTGATCCACACCGGACGGATGTAGGGGAACCGGATCCGCCAGAACACCTGCCACCACGAGGCTCCGTCGAGCCGAGCCGCTTCCTCCAGCTCGCGGGGGACCGCGATGAGCGCGGCATAGATGATCAGCATGTAGAGGCCGGTGAAGCGCCACCCCTCCGGGATGGACACCGCGGCGAGCACGGTCTGCACGTTCGACAACCACGCAGTCTGCAGGCCCTCGAGACCGATCCAGGCCAGCGCCTGATTGATGAGGCCCACGGGCTCGAGAGAGTAGATCCGCTGGAACAGGATCGCGATCGCGACGGTGGAGATGACGGCGGGCAGCAAATAGATCGTCTTGACCAGCTCGCGCGCCTTCGGGAGCGCGGTCAGCAGGCTGGCGACAACGAGGGCACCACCGAGCTGCAGGACGAGGCAGATCGCGAGGTAGCCGACCGCGTTTCCGAAGGCCGTCCAGAACACGTCGTCGCGCGTGAGCATCTTCACGTAGTTGTCGATGCCGACGAACGCCATGTCGGTGATGCCGTCCCAGCGGAAGAAGCTGAGGACGAGTGACTGCACGATCGGCAGCAGAACCGCGACTCCGTACAGCAGGAGGGGCGGCACCAGGAACACGAGGACCGAGAGCCCAGAGCGGCGCGGAAGCATCGACGTCGACATCGCGCGGTGTCGTAGCCGACGGGGTGGGCGCGCCGGCGGCGCGCCCACTACGAGGCGAGCGGTGTCAGCCATCACTGTTCTCCACGAGCGCCTTGTCCATCGTCTCGATGAACTCGTCGGGCGTGATCTCACCCTGCACGAGCAGGGTGAGCTCCTGCTGGAGTCGGGTGTTCGTAGCCGGATCCAGCTGGGTATCCCACGGCATGGCGATAGCCTCTCCGACGTCGTTCGTCTGCTCGACCGCCCGGCCGTAGAGCGGAGTCGCATCGTCTGGGACAGTCGTGGCGGCCGACGACGTCGGGGACAGCGCACCGGTGGAGGCGTAGAGCTCCGGGTAGCGCTCCAGCGCGAACGCGAGAAAGTCCCTGACGAGCGGGTCGTAGGTCTTGGTGTTCACCGCCATACCGATGCCGGAGGGGGTGACGTACTCGTTGTCGGCCGTCACCGCGTCGTCGATCGTCGGCAGCGTGAAGTAGTCCACGGAGTCTCGGACCGCGGGATCCAGCGACTCGGTCGCGAGGTTCGCCAGCTCCCAGGTGCCGATGTTGTAGACCGCAGCGGCCCCTGACGTGAACTGCGCCTGGGCATCGGCGTATCCGGTCGCGGAGAAGCCGTCCGAGAAGCATCCGGCCTCACCGAGCGAGTACAGCCACTCTGCCGCCGCGCGACCGGCCGGATCGGAGAATGAGGCTTCCCCGTTCTTGAGGTCCTGTACGTACTCCGGTCCCACCATCCGGAACGGGTAGTAAGCCATGTACCGCTCGAGCGGCCACTGATCCTGCCCGTCGAGAGCGATGGGGGTGATCCCTGCTGCACGGAGCTCCTCACACATCCGCGGGAAGTCGTCCAGCGTCGCCGGGACGGTCGCGCCGGCTTCCTCGAACAGCGCCTTGTTGTACCAGAAGAACTCCAACTGGAACTCGAACGGCACCATGTAGAGGGAGCCGTCGTCGAACCGCTGGTAGTTCAGCGCAGCCGGGCGGTAGTCGTCCGCGAGACCGAGGTCCTCGAGGAGGAGGTCGACGTCGACCATGCGCCCCTGCTCCGCGAGCTTCTGGGCGAAGGGTGTCGCGTCCGTGTCGAAGAGCTCGGGGAGTTTGTTCGCCGCGGCGAGCGTCTCGTACTTCTGGATGTAGGACGGACGGTCGGGTGTGGTGATCAGGTTGAGCGCGAAGCCGGGGTGGTCCTCGGCGTACTCCTCGGCGATCTGCTGCATCGTCGTGATGACCCCTCCGTCGGCGGGCCGCGAGAGGAGCCACGAGATCTCGCGCGGAACGACCTCTCCCGCGGGGTCGACGACAGTGGGATCGGCGGCGGTCGATGTCCCCCCGCAGCCGGCGAGCAGGATCGCAGCCGTCGCTACTGCGGTGAGCGGTACGAGCTTGCGTGAGGGTCGGTTCATGGTCGATCTCCTTTGATGTCCATCGGGTTGGAGGTGGAAAGTCATGCGTCTGCCGCGAGAAGGTCGGGCTCGAAAGTGTCGGAGCAAGCGTTGTCGCGCGTGCGGAGGGTGAACTCGACGAGAGTCGCGTCCCCCTCGCCGACGAAGGCGCCTATGCGGCCGGTCGGATGGTCGTAGAGTCGCGTGCTCAGCACGGTCGTGTCATCGACTGTCGCCACGCAGAGCTCGCCGTCGACGATCACTTCGAGTTCGTGCTCGCCGGGAGCGAGGTCGACAGGACGCTCCAGCTCGATCAGGTAGGGGACGTCACCCGAGATCTGCCACTGTTCCGTGCCGGTGGAGCGTCGGGGCCAGCGGTCGAAGACGAGGCGGCCGCGGTGCGGCTCAAGACGCAAGCTGTAGCCAGACTCTTCGTCCGCGCCCACGCGTATGAGAATGCCGCACTCGCGGGTGCGCTCTTCGACGTCGAACCGCGCGATCAGACGGAAAGACTCCCCTGCCTCGCCGTCGCTCAGCAGCTGGGCGTAGCCGTCGGGAGCGCTCAGTGTGGTGCGCGCCGGGAGTGCGGCGATCGGAGCGCCGAACGTGTCTCGCAGTTCGCGCGTCGGGTGGAATGCGAGTGTGCCGTCGGGGCGCTGCTCGGCTTCGACGACCGACATCGTGCCCGCCCACTGCCAGGCTCCGTCATCGGTGCCGCCCTCTCGTGTGGCGATCCATCCGAAGAAGAATCGTCGATCGCCACGCGCTGCGGACTTCGCCGCGTAGAAGGCTCGGGAGTCGAGGGTGTCGTGCTCCGGGACGATCCACGGACCGTCGAGACTGCGCGCCATGCGGTAGCGCGTCGTGAAGGCATCGCTGAACTCGGAGGAGACCAGATACCACCAGTCCCCCCATTGGAAAACCTCGGGGCACTCGTGGGCGACGCAGCGCCGCGGATCCCAGAACGGCGCGACTGGTTCCCAGTGGATGAGGTCGCGCGACGTGCACTGCGCCACGACACCCCGACGCCGATCAGGACCGTTGTCGTGCCGAGCGGTGATCAGCATGCGCCAGAGGCCAGTGCTCTCGTCACGGAAGACGAATGGGTCGCGCCAGTCGCCGGTCTCGTACCCGGGGGTCGCGCCGAAGGTGTGCCCCGGATGCCGCTGCCAGGAGGACATCCCGTCGTCGCTCGTCGCGTGAAGAACCAGCTGCAGGGCGCGCCCGTCGGATCCGCGGCGCTCGGGGTTCTGCCCGGTGTAGAAGGCGTGGTGAACGCCCTCGTCGTCGCGGACGATGCTGCCGGTGTAGACGTTGAAGTCGTCGGCGTCTGAGCCTCCGGAGGCGATCGCCTCGCCGTGTTCGGTGAAATCGACGAGGTTCTCGGTCGAGACGCGATGCCACGGCATGCCTTCTTTCGGTTCCTGTCGCGTCTCGTGCAGATAGAACAGTTGGAGTACGCCGTCCTCCTGCCAGGGGATGACATCCCCCACCCATCCGTCCCGCGGCTGGTAGAACCCTCGCTGGCTCACTGCCCGTCCAATCGTCTTTGGTTAATCGGTTACGCAGATCGTAGCCCGGCGCCGAAGACATGGTCAAGCGGTTAATCAGATGACTTTGTTAACCACGCCGAAGGCGCCCGTCAGCATCCGACGTCGCGCATGCGGGGGTGCCCCTATGTCGTTTGTCAAGTGTCCGGGCCGGTGGAGTCTGAGGTAGCTGTCAGGATCTGATCCATGGATATCGCTGCCCTGGGTGATGAGGTTGAGGCGGTGTCGGCGTTCTATGCCGAGCATCACGACATCACCCGCACCGACGATTGGTTCATCCTCAAACTCGGCGAGGAGGTCGGCGAGCTGACGCAGGCGTATCTCGCGAGGTCCGGGCAAGCGCGCGATAAGGGTCGCAGCGAGGTGCAGCTGGAAGAGGACTTCCGCGCGGAGCTATCCGATGTTCTCTCGCAGGTGTTGTTGATCGCGCGCCGGTTCGATATCGACCTGGAAGAGGAAGTCGCTCGCAAATGGCTGGTCTGGAAACCTGAGAAGACGGGCTCCTAAGCCGCGATCTGCTGAGTGGGCGGCTGGTAGAGGGTGCCGTCGCGGAGCATGGCGAACAGGACGTCGGAGCGTCGTCTGGCGAGGGCGATGAGGGCTTGGTTGTGGCGCTTGCCTTGAGCGATCTTCCGGTCGTAGTAGGCGCGGGATTCGGGGTCGCGGAGCGCGGCGAAGGCAGAGAGGAACATGGTCCGTTTCAGAATCTTGTTGCCGCGGCGGGAGGGGTGTTCGCCACGGATAGAGGTTCCGGAACGCCTGGTGACGGGTGCGAGGCCGGCGTAGGCGGCGAGGTGCCCGGCGGTCGGGAAGGTCTTCGTGGTGACTTCGGTGAGGAGCCGTGCCGCGGTCCTGACGCCGACTCCGGGCATGCTCGTCAGGACCGGCTGAAGCGGGTACTGATCGACGATCTTCTCGACCTCGACGGCGATCTCGTCCCGCTGCCTGCGCAGCGCGGCGAGTTGCTCCGCCAGACGCGGCAGCACAAGAGCGGCGGCATCGGTGCCGGTGACCACGACGGTCTGCTCGCCGAGGGCTCTCGCGATCTCGCCCGCCCAGACAGGACCCTTCCGCGGCGCGTTCTTCAGCAGTCGGTTCCCGAGCCGCTTCTCGCCCGCAGCCTTCATCGCCGCCGGCGACGGGTAGCGCTGCAAGAGGTCGAGGAGCGCGGGATGGTCCAGCCGCGGTCCGATGACGCGCTCAAGCGCAGGGGGGATCTGCGTCAGCAGACCGCGGATGCGGTTGGAGACTTGGGTGATCTGTCCGGTGAGGTCGTCGTCGAACCCGCAGAGCATCGACAGCTCTGCAACCTGCTCGTCAGCGACCTGGATGGAGCGGAGCGTGTGGGGCATCGTCCGCGCCGTCTCAGCGATGATCGCGGCGTCTCTCGCATCGGTCTTCGCCTCTCCCGGGTGAAGAACCGGTCGTGCATGTTCCGGGAGTGGGCGCTGCACGCGAAGGCGTCGCTATTGGTTTGTGGCAGCCGCCGCACAGGCTCCACGTCGCACGCCCACGCCTCACCTCGCGCGTGGGCAAAGCACGCACTCGTCACTGCAGCGCGTGCGGCGCTGCGAACCTCGGAGACGGTCTTCACGAACCCGCTGGCGGCGTTCCAACTATCCGCGGGCTCGGCGCGGTACTCGTCGAGCCTCCGGTCCTGCTCGGTGTAGGCCACCACCCGTGTCCGGAAAGGGCCGAGCTGGTTCTTGCTTGCCTGCGGCAGTCCAGCGGGTACGTCGAGCGTCACCACGGCGCTCTGCGCGTCCTCCTGGACTTCGACGAGCACTCCCCACTCGTCGCGTTCTCCCACTCCACCGACCAGGATCTGCAGTTGTGCGGCCAGGCCGGAGCCCTCGATCCACGGGGTTTCAATCGAGCTCATCATCGTCTCCTTCAGTAGGAATTCCTTCCCCCGTACTATGCGTGTGAGCGTTCGCTACCGTGCGGCGTCATGAACAGCCCACGATCCCGTTTCCAACGGCAAGCTGCGCATGGCGGCGGAGGACGTCCTCGTTTGGTGTGTCGATGACGGGCCGGCCGTCACAGATCGTTGTAGAGGATCGGGCCGAGATGGTGAGGATCACTCTCCTTCGCGGGCGTCTTGTACGGGCCGAGATGTTCGCCATACGACTTGCCGCCGCCGATCAGAACCACCCGCTGGGGAACCCGTCCTGTTGCTTCGAGGCCGCCCAGGACTTGGGTGAGCATCGCGAGGTTCGGGGCGACCGCCTCGGCCATGGTCGGCCGGTCGGCGTACGCCGCATAGACGACGTGGGTGACCTCGCTCAGCCCAGCGAAGGCTTCACGCACCGCCCCCTGGTCCAGCAGATCGACACTCACATGCTGGGCGCCCCGTTCGAGCCGCGCGTGCGCGCGCTGCTGGCGGAAAGGCCGGATATGCCGGCGACGGTGCTGGCGGAGCGGGTGGGGTGGCCGGGGTCGATCCGCTGGTTCCGGGACAACGTGAGCCGGCTGCGGCCGGAGCAGCAGCGCATCGATCCGGCGGACCGGCTGGTGTGGGCGGCCGGTGTGGGCGGCTGGTGACGCGGCGCAATGCGATCTGTGGTTCCCGCCGCGGAAGATCCCGCTCGAGGACGGGTCCGCGAAGCTGCTGCCGGTGCTGGTGATCACGCCGGCGCACTCGAGGTTCGCGACCGGGCGAATGCTCCCGACTCGCAAGACTGAGGACCTGCTGCTGGGGACGTGGGAGCTGATCGAGCAGCTCGGGCGAGTGCCGCGCCGGCTGCTCTGGGACAACGAGCCGGGCATCGGTCGCGGCAAGCGTCACGCCGATGGGGTCGACGCGTTCATGGGGACCCTCGCCACGAAGCTGGTGCTGCTGCCGCCTCGGGATCCGGAATCGAAGGGAGTGGTGGAGCGGCGCAATGGCTGGTTCGAGACTTCGTTCATGCCTGGCCGCTCGTTCACCTCGGCGGCGGACTTCAACGAGCAGTTCACCGACTGGCTGGCTCTCGCCAACCGGCGCATCGTGCGCACTCTCGGCGCCTCGCCGGTCGACCGGCTGGCGGCGGATCTGGCGGCGATGCTGCCGTTGCCGCCGATCCCGTTGCATCTGGGATGGCGCAACCGGATCCGGTTGGGTCGGGACTACAACGTCCGCATCGACACCAACGACTACTCCGTCGATCCGCGCGCGATCGGCCGCGTCGTGGACGTCACCGCCGATCTGACCCGAGTCCGGGTGCGATTGGAAGGCCGGGTCATCGCCGACCATCCACGGCTCTGGGCGCGCGGGCGGGTCATCACCGATCCCGCCCATGTCGACGCTGCCGCCGGACTGCGCCGCCAGTTCCAGCAACCCCGCGCCGCCGCGACGGCCAGCGACGACCTCACCCGCGACCTCGCCGACTACGACCGGGCGTTCGGGATCATCGACGGCGGTCTCAGCTGATGCCCACCAAGAGCACCGAGTCGATCAAGCAGATCACCTACCTCGCCGGTGCGCTCAAAGCACCACGGATCACCGAGGCCGCCGCCCGGATGGCCGACCAAGCCCGCGACGCGGGCTGGTCGTTCGAGGACTACCTCGCCGCCGTGCTGGGACGCGAAGTGAGCGCCCGCAACGCGTCGGGCGCGGAGCTGCGGATCAAGGCGGCCGGGTTCCCGGCGCGGAAGACGCTGGAGGATTTCGACTGGGACGCGCAGCCCACTGCCCGCCAGCAAGTCGCCGCGCTCGCCTCCGGCGGGTTCCTGCTCGAAGCGCAGAACGTGGTGCTGCTCGGCCCGCCGGGAACCGGAAAGACGCATCTCGCGACCGCGCTGGGGATCGTCGCCGCCAGGCACGGGCACCGGGTGCTGTTCGCGACCGCGACGGACTGGGTCACTCGGCTAACCGACGCTCACCGGCAAGGCCTGCTCCCGAAAGAGCTCGCGAGGCTGCGCCGCTACGGGCTCATCATCGTCGACGAAGTCGGCTATCTCCCATTCGAGCAAGACGCCGCGAACCTGTTCTTCCAGCTCGTGTCGTCCCGCTACGAGCACGCCTCGCTGATTCTGACCTCGAACCTGCCGTTCTCCGGCTGGGGCGGGGTCTTCGGGGACCAGCCCCTCGCCGCCGCGATGATCGACCGAATCGTTCACCACGCCGACGTCCTCACCCTCAAGGGCGCCAGCTATCGGCTCCGCGGCAGGGGCATCGACACCCTCCCCAGCATCCGCACCACCACCGACGAAACCCCTAGCGAGACTGCCCGCAACCGTTCACTACTCGAGCGCCGAAAACGTTCAGAGTTCGGACGCCGCCGACAGCGCCGACGAGCAGGATCCGTCGGGCGCGCGCAGCATGCCCCTTCGCGGCGCCGTGGCGGGGAGTTCCGGCCCTGACCGACCGTGCACGTCTCATCGGGCCGTGCACAACGCAGGAGATCCGAGCGGCTACGAGCTCGGATCGACGCGGATCCGCGGCAGAACCGGCCGCGGTTGCCCGGAACTCCTGCGGTGTGACCCTCGACCCCGGCTACGCCTCGCCGTAGAACAGCCGGTCGAAGACGCGGCGGGCACGACGCGCGGCACGCAGCCAGTCTTCCTCGACCTCCGTGGCGGAGTGCGCGGGATACTCGAGGATGCGTCCGATGCCGTCGAGCGCGCGTCGCTCCGTCGGCAGGAGGTCGCTCGTCTTGCCCGAGGCGAGCGTGTTCGCCGAACGCAGCCGCGCGGCCAGCCGCCACGACTCCGCGAGCAGCTGCGCATCGCCGTCTGCCACGAGGCCCGCGGCACGCGCGGCCTCCAGCCCGTCGAGCGTCGAGGTCGTCCGCAGCGCCGCATCCCCGCGGCCGTGCTCGAGCTGCAGCAGCTGCACGAGCCACTCGACGTCGCTGAGCCCTCCGGGGCCGAGCTTCAGGTGGCGCGTGCGGTCGATGCGCTGCGGCATCCGCTCGTTCTCCACCCGCGCCTTGATGCGCTTGATCTCGCGGGTCGCCGCGAGGTCGAGAGTCTCGGGGTACCGGATCTCGTCGGCGAGCGCCATGAAGTCGGCGATGAGCTTCGACGAGCCCGCGATGCCGCGCGCACGCAGCAGTGCCTGCGCCTCCCACGACAGCGACCAGCGCCGGTAGTACTCGGCGTACGCGTCGAGGGAGCGCACGAGCGGACCGCTGCGTCCCTCCGGCCGCAGCTCGGCGTCGAGCTCGAGCGGCAGCCGCATGTCCTCCGAGACACGCCGCACCTCCGCGACGATGCGGCTCGCCAGCTCGTGCGCGCGGGCCGGCTCGACCTGCTCGGGGCGGTACACGTACAGGACATCCGCGTCGGACCCGAAGCCCAGCTCCGCTCCGCCGAACCGGCCCATCCCGATGATCGCGAAGTCGAGCGAGTCGTCCTCGGGCGGCACGACCTCGCGCCGCACGGCGCGCAACGTCGCCTGGATGGTCACCTCGGTGATCGTCGTGAGCGCCGAGCCGAGCTCCTCGATCGTGATCGCCCCGAGCACGGCGCCCATCGCGGTGCGGAGCATCTCGCGGCGCCGCAGCGCCCGGACCGCCGCCATCGCCTCCTCGAGATCGCCATGGCGGTCCTGGATGGCCCTCGCCTCCGCCTGCAGGACCGCCCCCGTTCGAGGGCGCTGCTGCTCGACGGAGTCGAGCCACGCGACCGACTCCGGGATCCACTCCATGAGATCGCCGATGTACCGCGACCCGGACAGGAGCTTCGTGAGCCCCTCCGCGGCGCCCGACGAGTCGCGCAGCATGCGGAGGAACCACGGCGACTCGCCGAGCCGCTCGCTGATGCGCCGATACGAGAGGAGGCCCTGGTCCGGGTCGACGCCGTCGGCGAACCATCGGAGCATGACGGGCATGAGGTGGCGCTGGATGGTCGCCTTGCGGCTGAGTCCCGTCGTGAGGGCGCGGATGTGCCGGAGCGCGCCGCCGGGGTCGCGGAACCCCGTGGCTGCGAGCCGCGCGTGCGCCTCGTCGGCCGTGAGGCTGCGCTGCTCCTCGGGGAGCGCGGCGACGGCGGAGAGCAGTGGACGGTAGAAGAGCCGCACGTGGATGTCGCGCACCTCGCGCTTGACGGCCTCCCACTGCTCGACGAGCCCCGACGCGGTGTCGGCGAGCCCGCTCGCCCTGGCCAGCACGCGGACCCCGTCCTCGTCGCGCGGCATCAGGTGCGTGCGAGACAGGCCGGCGAGCTGCAGCCGGTGCTCGAGCAGGCGCAGCACCCGGTAGTCGCGCGCGAACGCCGCCGCATCCTGTCGGCCGATGTACCCCTCGGCGACGAGCGCGTCGATCGCGTCGAGCGTTCCCCGCACGCGGATCGACGCGTCGGATACTCCGTGGACGAGCTGGATCAGCTGCACCGTGAACTCGACGTCGCGGATGCCACCCGGCCCCAGCTTCAGCTGGAACGGCACGTCAGCGGCGGGGATGTTGTCGGTGACGCGCTCGCGCATGCGCTGCACGCTGTCCACGAAGTTCTCCCGGCCCGCGCTCTCCCAGACCTTGGGCTGGGTGCCGGACACGTACGCCTCTCCGAGCGCCGCGTCGCCCGCGAGCGGCCGAGCCTTCATCAGCGCCTGGAACTCCCAGGTGTGCGCCCACCGGTCGTAGTACGCGAGGTGCGATGCGAGGCTGCGGACGAGAGCGCCCTGCTTCCCCTCCGGGCGCAGGTTGGGATCGACCTCCCACAGCGGCGGCTCGATCTCCGTCTCGGAGATGCCGCGCATCGTCTGCACGGCGAGACGGTGCGCGATCTCGAGTGCCCGCGACTCCTCGACGCCTGCGCCGTCGGCGACTCCGCCGACGAAGATGACGTCGACGTCGGAGACGTAGTTCAGCTCCCTCGCGCCGGCCTTGCCCATCCCGATGACGGCGAGGAGCGTCTGCTCGACCTCTGCACGCGGGAACAGGCCGGCGCCGGGCACACCGCGGACGACGCGCGCCCTCGCGACCGCGAGCGACGCCTCGAGCGCCGCACCGGCGGCGTCCGCGAGCGCGGCCGCGACATCCTTCACGGCCGACACCGGGTCGGGCGACAGCAGGTCGTAGGCCGCGATCCGCGCCAGCTGCTCGCGGTAGGCGACGCGCAGCGCGACCCACGCCGTCTCGTCGGCTTCGGAGGCGAACCCGTCGTCCGCCCCCACGGCGTCGAGGAGCTCACGCCGGAGGTCCTCGGCCGATGGCAGACGGTCGCCGAGCGCAGGCACCGCCGCGAACGAGGCAGGACGGCGCAGGTAGAAGTCCCCCAAGCCGCGGGACGCCCCGAGCAGGCGCCATGCGACGAGCCTGCCACGCGCATCCGACAGCACTCCGGCTGCGTGCTCCGGCGCACGACGCGCGATCCGCAGCAGGCCGCCGAGCGCCTCGTCGGGGTCGGCCGCGCGCACGGCGTCGGCGAGCAGCAGCTCCCGGTCGACCGCGACCAGCTCGGCGAGCTCTCCGATCGCCGCGTCGGCGGCGCCGAGGTCGCTGAACCCGATCCGCGCGAGAACCGTGAGGCCCGACGCGCGGCGCTCCCTCACCATCGACGCGCCGCCGCGATCAGATGACGTCGAGCGTCGACTTCAGCTCGTACTGCGTCACCTGGGAGCGGTACGCATCGTACTCGCGGCGCTTGTTCGCCAGCACGTAGCTGAAGATCTGCTCGCCGAGCGTCTCCGCCACGAGCTCGCTGTCCTCCATGAGCTTGATGGCGTCGTACATGCTCGACGGCAGCGACTGGTAGCCGAGCGCGCGGCGCTCGGCGCTCGAGAGCGCCCAGACGTTGTCCTCGGCCTCCGGCGCGAGCTCGTACTCCTCCTCGATGCCCTTGAGGCCCGCGGCGAGCATGAGCGAATACGCCAGGTACGGGTTCGCGGCCGAGTCGATGGCGCGGTACTCCACCCGCGCCGAGCCGCCCTTGCCGGGCTTGTAGAGCGGGACGCGGATGAGCGCCGAGCGGTTGTTGTGCCCCCACGTGATGTAGCTGGGCGCCTCGTCGCCGCCCCACAGTCGCTTGTAGGAGTTCACGAACTGGTTCGTGACGAGCGCGATCTCGTTCGCGTGCCTGAGCAGGCCCGCGATGAACTGGCGGCCCGTGCGCGACAGCTGGTACTGCGCGCCCTCCTCGTAGAACGCGTTCACGTCGCCTTCGAAGAGCGACATGTGCGTGTGCATGCCGCTGCCGGGCTCGCCTGCGAGCGGCTTCGGCATGAACGTCGCGTGCACGCCCTGCTCGATCGCGACCTCCTTCACGACCGTGCGGAAGGTCATGATGTTGTCGGCCATCGTGAGCGCGTCCGCATAGCGCAGGTCGATCTCGTTCTGACCGGGGCCGACCTCGTGGTGGCTGTACTCCACGGAGATGCCGAGGTCCTCGAGCATGCGCACGGCGCGGCGCCGGAAGTCGTGCGCCGTGCCCCCGGGGACGTTGTCGAAGTAGCCGGCACGGTCGACGGGCTCGGGGCCCTCCGCGCCGAAACGGCTCGACTTCAGCAGGTAGAACTCGATCTCGGGGTGCGTGTAGAACGTGAAGCCGGCGTCGGCGGCCTTCGCGAGGGTGCGCTTGAGGACGTTGCGCGGCTCGGCGGACGCGGGCTGCCCGTCGGGCGTCGTGATGTCGCAGAACATCCGGGCCGTCGGGTCGACCTCACCGCGCCACGGCAGGATCTGGAACGTCGAGGGGTCGGGGAACGCGAGCAGGTCGGACTCGTACGAACGCGTGAGCCCCTCGATGGCGGACCCGTCGAACCCGATGCCCTCGCCGAACGCGCCCTCCACCTCCGCCGGGGCGATCGCGACCGACTTGAGCGTGCCGAGCACGTCGGTGAACCACAGGCGCACGAACTTCACGCCGCGCTCCTCGATCGTGCGGAGCACGAAGTCCCTCTGCTTGTCCATCGGATCCTCTCTCACGCCTCGCCGCATCCGGCTGCGCGCTGTCTCTCAGACTAGTGGTCGGCGGTGCCCTGACGCGTCTGCGACCAGTCGTCGTCGCTCGCGTCGTCGTCGGCCCATGCGCGCGAGCGCTCGGCCATGAGCTCCGGCGCCTTCGCGGCCTCGGCCTCGGTGTCGAAGGGGCCGGCGCGGTCGACGGCGGGCGAGACGAGGCCGAACTCCACCTGCCCCGTCCGGAGGTTGTACCAGTACTTCTTCTCGGGGTCGTCCTGGATGCTGCTCATGCGTCGATCCTAAGCACGCGCGCGCCGCCGGGCCAGGAGGCCGGCGAGGGCGATCACGACGAGTCCGATCGGCATGGCCGCCTGCACCCACGGCCCGATCACGACGCCGGCGGTGGTGCCGTCGCGCAGCTCGACGTCGGCGACCATCACCCCGGCCTCGTCGATCGGCAGCGCGTCGATCGTGCGGCCGTCTGGCGCGATGATCTGGCTCGTCCCCGTCGTCGAGAGGTTGACGACCGACCGCCCCGTCTCGATCGCGCGCATGCGGGCGAAGGCGAGCTGCTGCAGGTTCTCGTCGGTGCCGCGGAAATCGGCGTTGTTCGTCTGGAGCAGGAAGACCTGCGCGCCGTCGTGAATGCCCTCGGCGATGAACGCGTCGGAGATGACGTCGAAGCAGATCGCGAGTCCCGCCGCCGTGCCGCCGATGTCGAAGACGGGGCTGTCGTCGCCCGGCGTGTACTCGCGCTGGATGAGCCCGATGAGGTCGGGCGCGAGTGCCTCGAAGAACGCCCGGTCGGGCACGTACTCTCCGAACGGCACGGGATGGCGCTTGGAGTGCAGCTGCTCGGCGCCGTTCCCGGTCCACAGCATCGAGGTGTTGTAGATCGGCGTGGCGGCCTCGGTGGGATCGCCGCCGCGAGCCGAGGCCGCGTTCATGAGGAGCGGCGCGCCGAGATCGTCGACGACGGCGTCGAGCGCTGCGGCCGTGGCCCCGTTGTACAGGGGATCGCTGTCGACCCCTCCCTCCGGCCACACGACGACGTCGAGATCGAGGCCGCGCAGGGGCTCGGATGCCGCGAGCTGCGCGTTCAGGACGGCGTACGGCTCCCGCTCGTCCATGTAGGCGGCCGGACCGTCGCCCTGCACGGCGCCGACGGACAGGGTGCCGGCCGGTGTCGTGGGGAACTGCGGGGTCGCGAGGAGCGCGATCGCGACGACCGCGGGGAGCACGGCGAGGCGCCATCCGCCTGCGCCCGTCGTGCGCGCCGCGACGAGCACGCCGCCCTCGAGGACGAGGGCGCACAGGAGCACCATGAGGAACGTGAGCCCGCTCACGCCGATCCACGACGTCACCGTCGCCAGCGGGCTCTCCGACTGGCTCATGCCGATGCGCCCCCACGCGAAACCGCCGTACGGCCACGAGCCGAGCACGATCTCGCGCGTCGTCCAGACGGCGGCGACGACGGCGGGCAGCGCGGTCATGCGCATCCACGCCGTGTCGCGCAGCCGGGGCAGCCAGCGGTAGGCGAGCGCGATCGGGACGGCGCCGGCGGCGAGGAACACCGTCTCGACGGTCGCGAGCGCGACCCACGGCGCCCAGGCGAACGGGTCGTCGCCCAGGAAGCCTGCCGCCCACGAGATGTGAGGGAGGTAGAAGCACGCGCCGAACACGGCGCCCACGAGCACGGCAGACCACGCGCGCCGACCGCGCAGGCTCGCGAGCGACAGCGCCACCGCGACGAAGGCGAGCGGCCACACGCCGAGCGAGGGGAAGGACGCATCGAGCGCCAGCCCCCCGATCGCCGCGGCGATGACGGCCGCCCACAGCGGCAGCAGCGGGCGTTCGGGCATGACGGCCAGCCTACGGGCGCGCCGCCTCACAGCGAGCTGTAGGCGACGATGCCGCGGCGCACGGCGTCGAGCGCCGTGCGCGCCGTGCGCGCGAGCGGCCCCTCGGCGACGATCGACAGCTGGTCGAGGAGGTCGATCGTCTGCTTCGCCCAGCGCACGAAGTCGCCGGCCGCCATGTCCGCGGCGGAGAGCACGCGGTCGAGGCCCTGGCCGCGCGCCCACATGTGCATGGCCTGCGCGAGCCCCGCCGCCACGGGGCTCGTGCCCGCGAGTCCCCGATCGCGCTCGAGATCGTCGAGCCGACTCCACAGCATCTCGGTCGCCGAAAGCGCCTCGCGGAAGGCTCCGCGCGGAAGCCCGTGCGCATCGACCGCCTCGTCGCGCCGCGGCTCGTACACGAGGGCGCACGCGAGCGCCGCGAGCGCGGGCGCGTCGAGCTTCTGCCACAGCCCCTCGCGGAGCGACTCCGCGACGAGCAGGTCGCGATCGCCGTAGATGCGGCGCATCCGCCGGCCTGCCGCTGTCAGCGAGACGCCGCCGTCGCCGCGTTCGAGGTAGTCGAGCTCGTCGAGCACGTCGATGATGCGGTCGAACTGGCGCGCGACGCTGCCCGTGCGGCTCTCGATCTGCCGGCGCAGCGTGCCGATCTCCTTGCGGAGCTTCCAGTACCGCTCGCCCCACCGCGCATGGTGCTCGCGATCGGGGCAGCCGTGGCAGGGATGGCGCTGCATGCGCCGTCGCAGCGCCGCCATCTGGTCCTGGCGCTGCTGCCTCCTCGCGCGGGAGGCGTTGACGTCGCGGCGGTTCAGCTTCTCGAGGTCGCTCAGCTCCCGGCGGATGCCGGCGTACTCCGCGAAGTCGCCGCGGTCGCACGCCATCGCCTTCGCGTAGCCGGCGAGCGACTCCTCGGCGTCCTTCACCTGCCGAGCGAGCCCCACGACGGCCCTGTCGGCCTGGAACTGCGCGAACGACGATTCGAGCAGCTCGCGGGCGCGTGCCGTGCCGAACTGATCGATCAGGTTGACGGCCATGTTGTACGTCGGCCGGAAGCTCGAGTTGAGCGGATACGTGCGGCGGGAGGCGAGCGAGGCCACCCCCTGCGGGTCGAGCCCGTCGGTCCACTGCACGACAGCGTGCCCTTCGACGTCGATCCCGCGGCGCCCTGCGCGACCCGTGAGCTGCGTGTACTCCCCCGACGTGATCGGCACGCGCGCCTCGCCGTTGAACTTCTCGAGCTTCTCCAGCACGACCGTCCGGGCAGGCATGTTGATGCCGAGGGCGAGCGTCTCCGTCGCGAACACGGCCTTGATGAGCTTGCGCTGGAAGAGCTCTTCCACGACCTCTTTGAAGGCGGGGAGCAGGCCGGCATGATGTGCGGCGACGCCCCGCTCGAGGTCGTCCTTCCATTCCCAGAAGCCGAGCACGCCGAGGTCCTCGTCGGGCAGCGACGCCATCCGCCGGTCGACCACGGCACGGATCTCCGCGCGCTCCTCGGCCGTCGTGAGCCGTGCACCCGACCGGCGCACCTGCTGCACGGCCTGATCGCACCCCACGCGGCTGAAGATGAAGAAGATCGCCGGCAGCAGGTTCTGCCGTCCGAGGAGCTCGATCACGGCCGGCCGCTCCATGCGCTCCATGCGCCGGACGGGACCGGGTCGCTTGTACGATCCCCTCCGGCCGCTGCGCCGACCGGAGATGACGGCCTCGTTGGCCCGATGCGTCTGCGCGAACGACGACCTCACGCGCAGCAGCTCCTCGTTGACCTGCGCGGCCGCGGCGCCCGCGCGCTCGTCGAAGAGCGGCAGCAGGTCGCCGCGCACGAGCACGTGCTGCTCGAGCGGCACGGGCCGCGTCTCCGACACGATGACCTCGGTGTCGCCGCGCACCGCGTCGAGCCAGTCGCCGAACTCCTCCGCGTTCGACACCGTCGCGCTGAGCGAGACGAGCCGCACGCTCGGCGGCAGGTGGATGATGACCTCCTCCCACACCGCGCCGCGGAAGCGGTCGGCGAGGTAGTGCACCTCGTCCATGACGACGTAGCGGAGGCCCTGCAGCGCCGACGAGCCGGCGTAGATCATGTTTCGGAGCACCTCGGTGGTCATGACGACCACGCGCGCATCCCCGTTGATGTTCGTGTCGCCGGTGAGGAGACCCACCTCGTCGTCGCCGTAGACCGCCTGCAGCTCGCGGAACTTCTGGTTAGACAGCGCCTTCATCGGGGTGGTGTAGAACGCCTTCTCGCCCGGCGTGCGCATCGCGAGGTGCACGGCGAACTCGCCGACGATCGTCTTGCCCGCGCCGGTCGGCGCGGCGACGAGCACGCTCCGCCCGTCCTCCAGCGCCTGGCAGCCGGCGATCTGGAAGGGGTCGAGATCGAACCGCTGCGCGTCGGCGAAGTCGGCGCTGATCGGATGGCGTCGCCGCTCCCGGGCGGCCGCGTAGCTGTCGGAAGGGCTCGGGCCGCTCATGCAGGAGACCCTATCGCGCCTCGTCGCGCTCGCGGCTCAGGCGTCGGCGAACAGCTCGGGGTTCTTCTTGCGCTTGCGCCGGTCGAACAGCAGTGCGAGGAGCCCGGAGAGCACGTACAGCACGATGAGGATCCCCGCGAGCAGCAGCATCGACGTGATGTCGGCAGCGGGCGTCGATATGGCGGCGAAGGCCGTCGCGACGACGACGGCGACGCGCCATCCCTTCATGATGGCCTTGCCCGTCAGGATGCCCGCGAGGTTGAGCGCGATGAGGAACACGGGGCTCACGAACGCGACGCCGAGCACGAGCAGGAACTTCAGGACGAAGTCGTAGTAGTAGTCGTACTTGTAGAACTGCGCCCCGGCATCCGGCACGAACGACGCCATCAGCTCGATCACGTGCGGGAGGATCAGCAGCCCCACGTAGCAGCCGGCGAAGAAGAGCGGGATGGCCGCGCCGAGGAACCCGACGGTGTACCGCACCTCCTTGCGCGTGAGGCCCGGCATGATGAACGCCCACACCTGCCAGAGCCAGACGGGTGCGGACAGCAGCAGGCCGATCGCGAACGCGATGCGCATGCGCATGTCGAAGCCCGCCGTGACCGAGTCGAAGTTCAGCTGCGCGAAGTCGTCTCCCCGTCGCTCGGCGATGAGCTCGATCGGGTGCGTGAGCACCGCGATGACGGGATCGGTGATGAGGAACGCGATCACCATGCCGACGACGAGCGCCGCGGCCGCGATCATGAGGCGCTTGCGCAGCTCGACGAGATGAGCCGCCAGCGTCATGCGGCGATCGCGGTAGGGCATGTCGTCCGGCACGGACACGTCCGTGTCGGCCTGCGCCATCCCTAGCTCGGGGAGGAGGAGCCGGAGGAGCCGGAGGAGCCGTCTGCCTTGGGCTTCTCGACCGCTTCGCCGTTGAGCGTGTAGGAGCCGTCGGCCGCGGGCTTCTTCGCCTCGTCGTCGCCGCTCTCCTCCTTCATCTGCTTCATCTCGCCCTTGAAGACGCGAGCCGACTGGCCGACGCTCTTCGCGAGGGCGGGAAGGCGGGCCGCGCCGAAGAGGAGCAGGATGACGGCGAGCAGGATGAGCAGGTGCCAGCCGTTGAGGTTGCCGAGCATGAGGTTCTCCGTCGGTCGTGAGGGGGTCGATGCGAGTCTAGCCGGAGGATCCCGTGCGCCGCGGGTCGCAACGCACGGATCCGCTGCCGAGGGCCTCTCCCGGGTAGAGCGCCAGCGCGTCGTCCGCCCAGCGCCGCGCGGCCTGCCGCGCCGATGCGGGGCCGACGATCTCGAGTCGGCCGCCGAGCCTCGTGGCGAGGCGTCGCAGGGACAGCGGGTCGGCGAGACGGATCCGCGCGGTCTCGACCCCGTCGGCTCGCTCGATCTCCGCGGTGCGGAGGTAGTCGCCGAGCAGGGGCGCGTGCTCCTGCCGGTAGCGCACGGCGACCACATGGTCGCCCTCGGCCTCCCCGAAGGGCTGAGGCTCGTCCGCGCCGGGGCCGTGCGCGATCGGGATGCCCGTGAGGCGCACGTCGCCGACCCGGTCGAGGTGGAAGGTGCGCATCGCGCGGCGCAGGTGGCACCATCCCTGCAGGTACCACTGGCCGTCCGTGATGAGCACGCTGACGGGATCGACCGTGCGCGTCGTCGGCTCGGCGTCGGGTGCGCGGTACGTGAACGACAGCGCGACGCCCTCCCCGATCGCACGAGAGACGAGCGTGCGCACCTCGTCGACGGGACCCGACGCCACGACGACATCGGCCGGCGCCGCAGACGCGCCGCGGGCGAGCTTCTCGACGAGGCCCGCGTACACCTCCGACTCCGCGACACCCGGGATGGCGCGGGCGAGCTGAAGGCCCGCGAGGAGCGCCGCGGCCTCGCGTGCCGTCAGGCGCGGCGCCCGCTCCAGTGCGACCTTCTCGCTGATGCGGATGGCGTCGTGCTCGTCGAGCAGATCCCAGTCGATGTCGAACATCTCGTTCGGCATCTGGAAGTACCCGTCCTCGCCGGGCAGGCCGATGAGCGGCAGCCGCTGGACGAGGCGCCGCATCTGCGCGGGGGTGATGTCGAACTCGGCCGCCGCCTCCTCGACGGGCACCTCGCCACGCTCGAACAGATACGGCACGAGGGTCAGGAGGATGCGGACCTGGTCGCTCGCGAGGAAGCTCATCGCGCCGCCTCCTCCGTGTGCGCGGCGGCGGCTGCGCTGAGCCGCTCCACGACGGCCTCGCGCAGGTCGTCGGGGGCCACGACGCGCACCTCGGGCCCGTAGGAGGCCAACTCGTCGGCGAAGATGTGCCGGTCGACATAGGGCACGAGGTAGCCCTGGGGAGCCGACTCGGCGCGCCGCAGGAGGCGCAGGGCCCCTTCGGAGCCGGGGGTGACCTCCACGAGCGCGCGCTGGCGCCGTGCGACCTCCTCGAGCCCCGCGAGCGCGCGTTCGCCCGCTCCCGCGCGCGAAGAGGCGGGGAACGCCGCCCCCGTCGGGACGACGTCGCCGACGATGCGGCTGAGGAGGAACGTCCTGTCGGCTGCGGCGTCGACGTCGAGCCCGTAGACGTGCCAGCGCCCCTCGTACTCGACGAGCGCGAGCGGCTGGACCGTCCGCCGCGTCTCGGCGTCCTCCCCCGGCTTGAGGTACGGGAACGTCACGGTGTGCGAGCTCTCGATCGCCGCCTGCAACGGACCGAACGCGGCGTCGCGCGGGTCGAGCCGGGGCGCGAAGCCGAGGATCGGCTCGTCCACGTCGATGCCGAGCGAGCGGATCTTGCGCAAGCCCGACCGCGCGTCCGACGAGAGCGACCCCGAGCTCCACACGCGTCCGGCGAGGCCCAGAACCGCGAGCTCGGCCGGCGTGAAGGAGATGTCCTCCGGCAGGTGGTATTCCGACTTCGGGATGCGGTAGCGCGCATCTCGCAGATCGTTCGGGTCGGTGCTGGAGGGGATGGTCTCGAGCGGCATCCCGATGCTGCGCAGCTCCTCCTTGTCGCGCTCGAACATCTTGTCGAGGGCGTCGGATCGCGCTCCCGCCCGCTGGCGGTAGCCGGACACCGACTCGAGGATCTGCTGCTTCGTCAGCCCGATCTCGGTCGCGACGAGCGCGACGACGAGGTTCATCAGTCGCTCTTCCGCAGGGATCCTCTCGGCCACGACAGCCATCCTAGGATCCCCGCGGACCGCGCGGACGCATGCGCTACTGAGCAGGCCCGTCCTCGATGCCGAGGATGTCGACGACGAACACGAGGGTCGCGCCGCCGGGAATGGCCCCCTGGCCCTCGTCGCCGTAGCCGAGGTCGGAGGGGATCACGATCATGACCTGAGAGCCGACCTTCTGGCCGACGAGCCCCTGCGAGAAGCCCTCGATGACGCCGCCGTCGAGCGTGAGGGCGACGGGCGATCCGTTCTCCCACGACGAGTCGAACACGGTCTTCTCGTCCCACAGCACGCCCGTGTACTGCACCATGGGCGTGTCGTCGATCGTGAGCTCCTCGCCGTCGCCCTCGATGAGGGTCTGGACGACGAGGTCGTCGGGGGCCGCCGTGTCGGGGACGACGATGCCGGGGCGGCCGTCGACGTCGCGGACGACGCTCGGGAGGCCGAAGCCGTCGTTGTACTGCAGCGTGCCGGAAGCCGCCTCGGGGTAGACCTTCCGCACGTCGACGACCGCGACGATCGTGCCGTCTTCCGAGAACCCGTAGCCGGTGCGCGCCTCCTCCGTCACGCCGTCGGCGCCGAGCGCGGCGACGATCCGCGAGCCCTCGCTCGCGCACTGGAGCGCGCTCTCGAGGCCCGGGAACTGCTGGAGCCACTGCGAGAGGGCCGCAGCTCCCGTCGTGTCGCCGCTGTACGCCGTGCCGATGAGCTGCTCGCCGGTCTCGCCGTCGAACAGCGTCATGTCGAGCACGCCGGCCTGGTCGAGCGACGTGATGACCTCGCCGTCGCCCTCCTGCACGTCGACGTAAGCGTCGGACGGGACCTCCAGCGGCGTGTACATGTCCACGGAGGGCACGGCGTCGAGTTCGCCCGTCACCTCGACGAAGTCGGCGAGCGACGCGTCCGCGCCCGCCGCGCGGTCGCAGGACGCGGCATCCGCACCTCCCACGGTGCAGCCCGCGAGCGCGAGCGTCGACAGGGCGAGGACGGAGAGGATGGCCGGGGTCTTGCGCACGGGCATCAGTCTAGGCATCCGCCGGCCCCTCCTCCGACACCGCGTCGTCCGCCGAGGCGGCGAGGCGCGCGCCGGCGGCGGCGCGCTGCGCGTCGCGCACGCGCTTGCGCAGGTTCTTGTCGGTGATGTCGCGGTCGCCCACCGCGCCGGGGGTCCACACCTCGAGGTCGTCGTCGGTGTAGCTCTTCTTCGACGCGCGGCGCTTCACCTCGGGCGGCACGACGCCCGGGGCGAGGCGCCGAGCCGTGATGAGGAAGCCGGTGTGCGCGACCATGCGGTGATCGGGGCGGACGGCGAGGCCGTCGACGTGCCATCCGCGCACCATCGTCTCGCTCGCCTCGGGCTCGGTGAAGCAGCCCAGCCCGCGGAGGAACTCCGCCACGCGGGAGAGCTGCGTGGCGGTCGCGACGTAACAGATGACGACGCCGCCGGGCGCGAGGGCGTCGGCGACGGGCTCGAGCACCTCCCACGGCGCGAGCATATCGAGGACGACCCGGTCGACGCTGCCCGGCTCGACCGTGCGAGGCAGCGCCTCAGCGAGATCGCCCTCGACGACGGACCACTGCGGCGGCAGCCCGCCGAAGAAGGTCTCGACGTTCGCGAGAGCGACCTCGGCGAACTCCATCCGCCGCTCGAACGAGACCAGACGCCCCTCGTCGCCGACGGCGCGCAGGAGCGACAGCGACAGCGCGCCCGATCCCACGCCCGCTTCGACGACGACGGCGCCGGGGAAGATGTCGGCCTGCGCGACGATGGCGGCGGCGTCCTTCGGGTAGACGATCGCCGCGCCACGGGGCATCGACATGACGAAGTCGCGCAGCAGGGGCCGCAGCGCGAGGTACTCGCTGCCCGAGCTGTTCGCGACGACGGAGCCGTCCGGCTGGCCGACGAGCTGCTCGTGCCGCAGCACGCCGTGGTGCGTGTGCAGCTCGCCGCGCTCGCGCAGCGTGATGGTGTGCAGCTTGCCCTTCGGGCCGGTGAGCTGCACGCGGTCGCCGAAGCGGAAGGGGCCGCGGGGCGCGGACATGGTTCCTCCGGAGGGGATGGGGATGAGGAGAGGGCGGATCAGGGGCGGTGAGCGCGGTACAGCGCGGCGATGTCGTCGGCGGTGCGCCCCTCGAGGGTGGGCCACAGCGTGTCGGCGCCCACTCCGTCGAGCCCGACGAAGTGCGGCACGCCGAGCGAGACGGCGCCCGAGGCCACGGCCGACCGCAGCCCGTTCGGCGAGTCCTCGATCGCGACGGTGTGCGCGATGTCGACCCCGAGCAGCTCGGCGGCGCGGAGGTACGGATCGGGGTGCGGCTTCGGGCGCGGCACGTCGTCGCCGCCGAGCACGAGGTCGAACGCGTCGAAGTCGAGGAGCTCCACGATCGACGCGGCCATCCGGTGGAGCGACATCGTAACGAGCGCCGTGCGGACGCCCGCCGCGCGGAGGCTGCGCAGCAGCTCCTGCGCTCCGGGTCGGAACGGCACACCGAGCTCGCCCATCTGCCGCAGCACGGCGTCCGTGAGGTGCGCGACGATGGCGTCCACCTCCATGTCGACGCCCGCACCCTGCAGCACGCGCGCGGCGTCGGGCAGGCCCAGGCCGACGAGCTGCAGCGCCTGCTCGTGGTCCCACGTGCCGCCGAAGCTCTCCACGAGGGGGGTCTCCGCCGCCATCCAGTACGGCTCCGAGTCGATGAGGGTGCCGTCCATGTCCCAGAGCACGGCGAGAGGCTGTTCGGCTGTCACCGGATCAGCCTACCGGCGCGGCATCCGGGACTAACCTGGACGGACACCCGCTCGGCGGGAGGAGGGACACCGGTGCAGACACTCGGACGCAGGATCGTCGTGGCGGCCTTCGACGGATGGAACGACGCAGGAGAGGCGGCGACGGGCGCCGTGCGGATGCTGCGCGAGGAGGGGGACCTCTCCCCCGCGTTCGCCGTCGACCCCGAGCTCTACTTCGACTACCAGTACACGCGCCCGCACATCGAGGCCGACGGTGAGGGCGGGCGCACGCTGCGCTGGCCGGATGCGACGCTGCACCGCCCGTCGGCCGGGATCGGCGACGTCTGGTTCTGGACGATCACGGGCAACGAGCCCGCACGCGCGTGGCGCTCCTTCGCGGGCGAGTTCGTCGATCGCGCACTCGCGGAGGACATCACGGGGCTCGTCACGCTCGGATCGATGATGTCGGATGTGCCGCACACGCGCCCCATCTCGGTGTTCGCGAGCAGCGAGAACGCCGCCGTGCGCGAGCAGCTGGGGCTCGAGCGGTCGACGTACGAGGGGCCCGTCGGCATCCTCAGCGTGCTGGGCGATGCGGCCGAGCGGGCGGGCATCCCGACGCTGTCGCTGTGGGCGAGCGTGCCGCACTACGTGGCCGGGCACACGCCGTCGCCGAAGGCCACGCTCGCCCTCCTCGAGAAGCTCGAGGAGCTGACCGGGGCCGTCGTGCCGAAGGGCACGCTCGCGACCGACGCGGCGACGTGGGAGGCGACGATCGACGCGGCAGCCGCCGACGACGAGGACATGAGCGACTACATCCGCCAGCTCGAGCAGACGCGCGACACGGTGGACTCCCCCGACGCATCGGGCGACGCCATCGCGCAGGCCTTCGAGCGGTATCTGCACCGCGACGACCCGCGCGACGGCCGCGACGGACGCGGCGACCGCAGGTAGCGGCCGCCGCGCGGCTCAGTACGCCTGCAGCACGCCCGTCGCGAGCAGCACCATGAGGACGGCGCCGAGCGCGACCCGGTAGATCACGAACGGCAGGAAGCTGCCCGTCTTGAGGTACCTCATGAGGTACGCGATGACGACCCATCCGACGATGAACGCGACGACCGTGGCGACGGCCGTCTCCCCGAGCCCGTAGGCCGGGTTCGGCTCGGGCTCTCGGATCGCGTGCAGCAGCTCGTAGAGCCCGCTGCCGAAGACGGCGGGAACGGCGAGGAGGAAGGCGAACTCGGCCGCGGCCGTCCGGCTGTAGCCCAGCGCGCGCGCCGCTGTCGTGGTGGCGCCCGACCGCGACACGCCGGGGATGAGCGCGAGCGCCTGCGCGACGCCCATGCCGAGCCCGTGGGGGTAGGTGATGTCCTCCATCTCGCGCGTGCGCCGGCCGTAGTGGTCTGCGACGCCGAGGATGATGCCGAAGACGATGAGCACGACGGCGACGAGCCACAGGTTGCGGAAGACGTCGCGGATGACGTCCTGGAAGGCGAACCCGAGGACGCCGATCGGGACGCTGCCGAGGATGACGAGCCATCCCATCCGCGCATCGGGGTCGCTGCGGGGCACGCGGCCGGCGAGTGAGAGGGCCCACTGCTTCACGACGCGCACGATCTTCGACCAGAAGTAGACGAGTACGGCGAGCTCGGTGCCGATCTGCGTGATGGCGGTGAACGTCGCGCCCGGATCCTCGGCCGAGGGCAGGAACTCGCCCACGATGCGGATGTGCGCGGACGACGAGATGGGGAGGAACTCGGTGAGGCCCTGGACGAGCCCGAGGATGATGGCTTCGATGAACGACATGCGATCTCTCTGTCGGAGGAAGTCAGGTCAGTAGCTGCGGATGAGGTCGGTCAGCACGCGCTGCCCGAACTCGAGGGCCGAGACGGGGACGCGCTCGTCGACGCCGTGGAACATCCCGGTGAAGTCGAGGTCGCGCGGGAGCCGGAGCGGCGCGAAGCCGTAGCCCGCGATGCCGATGGTCGACAGCGCCTTGTTGTCGGTGCCCGCGCCGAGCAGGTAGGGCAGCACGGGGACGCCGGGGTCGTGCCGGCCCAGCGCGCCGACCATCGCCTCCACGAGAGCGCCCTCGAACGGGATCTCCAGTCCGATGTCGCGCAGGAACATCCGGATCTCGATGTCGTCGCCGATGATCTCCTGTACGCGGGCGAGCACGGCGTCCTCCGTGCCGGGCAGCACGCGGATGTCGACGGTCGCGGAGGCGGCGTCGGGGATGACGTTGTGCTTGTAGCCGGCCGTGAGCCCCGTGGGGTTCGTGACCGTGCGGAAGGTCGAGCGGATGAACGCCTCTGCGGGGCCGGCGTGGCCTGCGATGACGTCGGGGTCGGAGGACGTCTCGCCCGCGAGCGTCGCCATCCCGTCGAGGAGGCGCTGGGTCGTGCCGGTCATCTCGACGGGCCAGTCCACACGGCCGAGGGTCGCGATGGCCTCGGCGAGGCGCGTGACCGCATTGTCGGCATGCACGCGGCTGCCGTGGCCGGCGCGCCCGCGGGCGACGAGCGTGACCCACATCAGAGCCTTCTCGCCGACCTGGAGGAGGTACGCGCTCTTGTCGCCGACGGGGATGGAGTACCCGCCGACCTCGCTGATGGCCTCGGTGGCGCCGGCGAACCACTCCGGGCGGTCGCGCACGACGAGCTGCGAGCCCTCCACGCCGCCGTTCTCCTCGTCGGCGAAGAAGGCGAGCACGATGTCGCGCTCGGGCTGCTCCCCCGCACGCAGCAGCTCGGCCACCGAGGTGAGGATCATCGCGTCCATGTTCTTCATGTCGACGGCGCCGCGGCCCCACAGCAGCCCGTCGCGGATCTCGCCCGCGAACGGGTCGACCGACCAGTCGTCGGCGACGGCGGGCACGACGTCGAGGTGGCCGTGCAGCACGAGGGCGGGCTTGTCGCGGTTGCGGCCGGCGACGCGAGCGGTCACGTTCGTGCGCCGAGAGATGGGCTCGTAGTACTGCGTCTCGAGGCCGAGGCCCTCGAGGTAGGCGCCGACGTACTCCGCGGCCTCCCGCTCACCCTTGGCGTTGCCGCCGCCGTAGTTCGTCGTGTCGAACCGGATGAGATCGGCGGCCAGGCGCGCGACTTCGGGGATCTCGTTCTCGGGCATGCGCTTCACGTTACCCGGAAGGCGCCGCACCTCCCTCGTTGGACGTCGCGCGCGTCACCCGGCACCATCCAGTCGGCACGCGTCGCGCGCCCCGTGCGTCGGGCAGGGAGGTGCCCGCCGTGCACAGCGGTGCGAGCGCTGCACGGCGGTGCGTGTACTGCACGGAGGTGCGTGCGCTGCACGGAGATGCGTGCGCTGCACGGAGGTGCGTGTGCCACATGCTCCGGCGTGCGCGAACGGCACCGGCGTGCGCGAGTTGCACCGGAGCGGCGCGGGCAGAGTCGAACTGAGTGCAGTATCGTGCACCGTATGGGCATCCCGCGAGACTCCATCGGCCGCCTGATCGGCGAACGCGTCCGAGCGGCTCGGCGAGCGCGCGAATGGACCCTCGATCGGCTCGCCGAGCGGTCGGGCGTCAGCCGGAGGATGGTCGTGAACGTCGAGAGCGGCGAGGCCAATCCGAGCATCGCCACGCTTCTGCGCCTCGCCGAGGCGCTCGGAATCGGCCTGCCGTCTCTCGTCGAGCCGCCCGCCGACACCGGATCGCGGGTGACGCGCGCCGGCGAGGGAGCCGTGCTGTGGTCGGGCGCCGGCGGCGGGCGCGGCGTGCTCGTGACCGGCGAGGAGGTGCCCGAGGTGTTCGAGCTGTGGGAGTGGACGCTGGCTCCGGGTGAGCGGCACGCGAGCGTGCCCCACACTGCAGGCGCGCGCGAGCTGCTGCTGGTCGTCGACGGCGAGGTCGTGATCGAGGTCGGCGAGGAGACGCATGCGCTCTCGGCCGGCGACGCACTGCGCTTCGACGGCGGTCGCCCGCACGCGTATCGCAACGACAGCGATTCGCGAGCGCGCTTCTGCCTCGCGGTGCTCGAGCCCGCCGCCGGCGGCGCGAACAAGGAAGGACGACAGGATGGATGAGCTGAACGAGCAGGAGGCGTTCCTCGCGCGGTGCGCGATCGACGAGGAGGTGCACGCACTCCGACCGGACTACCGCGCGCTGCTGCTCGTCGTCGACGGACTGGAGCCGTCGACCACGAGCGAAGCCGTCAACGACCTCGTGACGGCGGCGGAGCAGCGAGCACGCGAGCTGGTCGCGGAGCGCCCACTCGAGGAGCACCCGCATATCGCCGCGTGGCGCGACGCGTACCGCGCATTCGGCGCGAAGCCGCAGCGCACCCGCAACAGCGCGGAGGCGCTCACCCGCCGCGCCGTCGACGCTCTGCCGCGCGTCAACGCACTCACCGACGCATACAACGCGATCTCGGTGCTGCACCAGGTGCCGATCGGCGGCGAAGACCGCACCGCCTACCGCGGCGCGGCGCGACTCGTGCGCGCGACAGGAGACGAGCCGTTCGACACGGTCGCAGGAGGCGAGCCCGTCATCGAGCATCCCGAGCCCGGCGAGGTCGTCTGGCGCGATGACGACGGCGTCACGTGCCGCCGATGGAACTGGCGACAGGGCCGCCGGACGGCCCTCCGGGACGAGACCACCGACGCGCTCTTCATCCTGGACGCGCTGGGGGCCATGACCGACGCGGATCTCGAGGATGCCGGCGACGCGCTGGCCGACGCACTCGGGCAGCTGGGTCGGCACGTGCGCATCGCGCGCCGTGTCGTCCGACGAAGCTGAGGCCGCCCGCGACGCCCGAACGGCTCCCCGCCCCTGCTGTTCGGCTTCCTGCCCGCAGCCATCGCGAGCCTCGGCGCACGACGCGGCACCACTCCGGGCACCGACGCGTCACGACGGTGAACGCGGCAGAGGCCCCGGATCATGATCCTCGCGGCACCCCGAGCGCCAGGCCTATTCTAGTGCTAGAATAGAATCGTGGAGCTGACAACCGCTGAGTTGACCGTTCTGGGCCTCGTCGTCGAGGAGCCGCGGCATGGCTACGACCTGGAGCAGGTGATCACGCAACGCGGCATCCGCCAGTGGACGGACATCGCCTTCTCGTCGATCTACTACGTGCTCGCCAAGCTGGAGAAGCGAGGTCTCATCGAAGCAGGCGGAAGCATCTCCGGCGCGCGGTCGAGACGCGTGCTCCAGGCCACCGCGGCGGGGCGGCGGATGGCAGCGGACGAGGCGTTCGCGTCCATCGCCGAGCTCCGCGCTGTCCCGCATCCCGTGCTCGTGGGGATCGCGAACCTGCCGCTGCTCTCCGAAGCGGCCTACGACGAAGCCCTGCGCCGCAGGCTGACCGAGCTCGAGGCCCGGATCGGCTCGGTGCGAGACGCGGAGCGGTCGCAGGCTCCCCTGCCCCGGCCCGCACGCGAGGTCTTCTCGTACTCGCTCAGCCTGCTGGAGGCAGAGAGATCTTGGGTCGCCGCACGAGTCAGGGAAGCACGATGAGCGACGGGGCCGAGCGAGCGGCGCCCATCGGCGGGAGCATCATCGACGGGATCTCCACAGCGGGCGGTGCGCACTGCGAGACGACGGCCCTCGGCGTTCTCCTGCGGCACGCGGGGCTCGACCTCTCCGAAGCGATGCTCTTCGGGCTGGGCAGCGGACTGTCGTTCGTCTACTGGGACTCCGCGCGGCAGGAGCTGCCGTTCCTCGGCGGCAGGGTGAAGCCCTTCGTGCTCACGCAGAACCTCGCCCGGCGACGGGGAGTCGAGCTGCGGGTGCAGGAGACCACCTCGGCACGCAAGGCGTGGGACTCGGTCCGCGCATCGATCGACGCCGGGACGCCCGTCGGGCTTCAGCTCGACAGCCACGATCTGGAGTACTTCGGCTCTCGCGTTCACTTCGCCGGTCACATCGTCGCGATGTACGGCTACGACGCCGAGCGCGCCTATCTGGTCGACACCGCGCAGCAGGGCGGAGCCGTGTCCACCAGTCTGGAGAGCCTCGCCCGGGCGCGAGCCGCACGGGGCCCGATGTCCGCTCGCCACCGGTCCTTCACCGTGCAGCTCGCGGCGCCGTCGCAGGGCGGCCACGAGCACCTCGCTCCTGCGATCGTCCTCGCGATCATCGCGTGCGCACGGGAGTTCCTCGCGCCGCCCATCGCCAACCTCGGCGGCCGGGGGATCCGCACCGCCGCCAAGAGGATCCCGGCGTGGTTCGGTCGACTCGCGGACCCCCGTCGCGACCTCCCAGCCATCGCCATGATGATGGAACGCGCGGGCACCGGCGGCGCACTGTTCCGCAATATCTACCGTGATTTCCTCACCGAGTGCCGCGGCCTGCTCGACCGCGAGGCGGACGCGGAGCTCGTCGCGAGAGGACGAGACCTCTTCGCGGAGTCCGCGCTTCGCTGGACGCAGGTCGCTGAACTCATCGAGAAGGCGGGAGTGACGGGGCAGCCGGCCGACCTCGAGCGGGCCGGTCGCCTGCTGGAGGAGATCGCGACGATCGAGACGACGGCGATGACGGTCCTGAGCTCGCTGGAGACGCCGGAGAGTCGCGCGACTCCCTAGCGACCGGGAATGAGCGCCACGCCGGTGCCCGTTCACCATCGGGAAGGAGGAGCAGATGCAGGCTCTGATCGTCGACCATTCCGTCCCGGCGGGAGTCCGCCTCGGTGAGCGCGCCGCCCCCGATGCGGAGCCGAACCAGGCGGTCGTCGCCGTCCGCGCCGTCTCCGTGAACTTCGGTGACGTCGTCGACAACGTCGACCTCGCCGCCGACGGGTCGGTACCCGGCTGGGAGGCCGCAGGCGTCGTCGTGGAGGCGGCGGCTGATGGAAGCGGCCCGCAGGCCGGGACGCCGGTGGTCACCTTCGGCATGACGGCGGCCTGGGCGCAGCTCCGGTCGGTCGACACGTGTTCGCTCGCCGTGCTGCCCCAGGGGCTGGACTTCGGCAGCGCGGCGACGATCCCGGTCGCGGGCGTCAGCGCGCTGTCGGCGCTCGAACGCCTCGGCCCGCTGCTCGGGCGGCGCGTGCTCGTCACCGGCGCGAGCGGGGGCGTGGGGCGCTATGCGGTGCAGCTGGCGAGGCTCGGAGGGGCGGATGTCATCGCGATGACGGGGAGCCCGGCACGGAACGCGGCGATGCTCCACGACCTCGGAGCGGGAGCGGTCGTCGAGACGCCTGCCGCTGTCGGCGGCCCGCTCGACGGGGTCATCGACACCGTCGGCGGCTCGACGCTGGTGAGCGCGTTCGGGCAGCTGGGCCGGAACGGCACCCTGGTGTCGGTGGGACATGTCACAGAGCAGACGGAGGCGTTCCCCGCGAACGCCTTCCTGACGCGCCCGGGCCAGGACGACCGCGCCATCCGGACGTTCTTCATGCCGGAAGCGACCGCGGATCTCCCCCGCAGCATGGCGTGGCTCGGCCGCCGCCTGCATGACGGTGCACTCCGGCCGGGGATCACCTGGCGCGGTCCCTGGACGGACGCCGCGCACGCGATCGGCCTGCTCCGTGAGCGACGACTCTCCGGCAAGGCCGTCCTGGACGTGCCGCCCGTCTGAACGAGGCTGGCGACGGCGGGGGCGCACGCCCACGGGATGGACAACGGCACCGGATCATCGGATCGCGAGGGCTCCGCCGGTCCAGCCCAGGAGCGGCGCGAGCCGTCCGGCGATGTCCTCGAGAATCTGCACGTAGTCGTCGGGCTCGAGAGCGAAGGGCAGCGCGAAGGCGACCTCGTCGACCTCGCCGAACGCGCGGTTGGCGGCGAGCGCCTCCGCGATCTGCTCCGACGTGCCGACGATGTCGGCGGCGAAGAGGAAGCCGCGCGGCCCGTGCGGAACACCCACGCGACCGGCGCGCGACTGGGCGTAGGCGACGTAACGTTCTCTCTGCTCGGCGGTGGCCGAATCCGTGGGGATCACGACGAGACCTTGCGACACCCGCGCGCTCTGCCCTGCCGGGTGATGTTCGCGATAGAGCTGGATCTGCGCGTGCTGCTCGGTGTCGAAGTCGTGCGTGTGGACCGACTGGATGACGCTGCTGGTCAACAGGTGGAACCCGTTCTCCGCCGCCCAGACCGTGGACTCGGGGCTGGCTGCGCCATACCAGAGGCGTTCGGCGAGCCCGGGGGAATGCGGTTCGATCCGCTCGGAGAACTCCTCGATACCCTCTGCGCCGGAAAAGGAGCTGACCCGATCGCCCGCAAGCAGCCGCCGCAGCCTCGCCAGCCGCGCGTACCCGAAGTCCTCGTACGGGGCGGTGTCGGGATACAGGGCCTCCGCGATCTCGTCCAGCCTGCGCGGCGCGCCGACCGAGAAGCCCGGCTCGATCCGCCCACCAGTCAGGACGTCGACGGTGGCGAGGTCCTCGGCGAGCCGGAACGGGTTCTCGTATCCGAGGGGGATGACCGCGGTGCCGAGGCGGATGCGACGAGTGCGCTGCGAGGCCGCCGCGAGGACCGCCACCGGGGACGAGATGCCGTATTGAAGGTGGCGGTTACGCAGCCAGGCGCTGTCGAAGCCGAGCGCCTCGGCGCGTTCGATGATCGCGAGTGTGGCCTCATGACCGGTGCCGGGCGAATCGCGATCGAAGAGACCGATGGTCAGGAAGCCGAGAGAGCGGAGAGGACGTGTCACCCGATCACGCTATGCATCCCGCACCGGCGGCGCGCGCCGGGGCGTCATCCGCCGATACGCGGGCTGACCTCGCCAGCCGTTGACGTGGACGAGCGCGGGTCAGATCGTGACGACGAGCTTGCCGCGGACGTGCCCTTCACGCAGTGCGGCGACGGCCTCGTCGATCTGTTCCAGCGGGTACCGCCGTTGGATGGGGACCACGAGCTCGCCTGCCGCGACCCCGATCGCGATGCGGCGCAGCGCCTCCGGATCGGCGTCGGCGCCCCCGACCGCGCTGGCGCCGCCGGGTGGTGTCGGCCCTGCGGCGATCGTGGCGATGCGAGCGGGTGCGACACCGAGCGCCAACGCCGCCTCGGCGGCCTCGATGCCGTGAAGGTCGATCGCGCTGTCCACCCCGTCGGGTGCGACGTCGCGCACCCGCGCGATCAGTCCCTCACCGTAGGCGACGGGCGTCGCACCGAGACCCGCGAGGAACGCGTGATTGGCGGGTGATGCCGTCGCGATCACCGTCGCGCCCGCCGCGATCGCGAGTTGCACGACGATCACGCCCACACCGCCCGCGGCACCTCCCACGAGAACGGTATCGCCCTCACCGACGCCTGCCGCAGCGACCGCCGCCGATGCCGTCCGGCCCGCGATCGGCAATGTCGCAGCCACGTCGTCATCGACTTCGGCAGGGGTGTGCTCGAGGATCGCCTCCCCGACCGTGACGATGATGTGCTCTGCCAGCGCGCGCCCGCGCGCCCCGCCGTAGACGCGGTCGCCCACCGCGAAGCCGCCGACGCCTTCCCCCACCTCGTCGATCACCCCCGCAAAGTCGTTGCCGAACCCCGTCGGTGCTGTCACGCCGAAACGCGACGCCAGCTCCGGATAGACCGCCAGCTTCCAATCCACCGGATTCAAGCCTGCTGCGCGTACGCGCACGCGGACCTGGCCGGCACCGGGGTGCGGTTCTTCGCGTCGGACGACATCCAGCACGATGGGGTCGCCGATCTCCTGCTGATGCACGAATCTGCTCATGCCGGTCATCAGCGTCCGTGCCGATGCGGAGCTTCCTTCGTGAACGCATGTTTCTGCACGTATCGTCGCACCTCGCTCCGAGTTGTCACCGAGGAGCAACCAGGGAGATCGCCGATGGCTGAGGAAAGAGCGTGCCTGCGCGTCTACGTATTGGCCAGGAGGTGGTCTGTGGGCGCGTAGTCGACCTTCCAGTCGACGTAGACCCCCGCGATCCCATCGCGCGTGCACCGCAGCCCCACGGAAACCCAGCGAACGTGCCCGCCGGAGTCGAGCGCGAACCCCGTCGCGACGGTGAAGACGTCGTTCCCACAGGAGCATCGCGCTTGCTCAACCGTCTCCACGTCATCGAAGTGCTCATCGGAGTCAGCGATCCCCACCTCGGCCTCGCACTGGGTGCATACTCTGGCCGCGGCACCGACTTCGTCGTCGAGAACGAGCAGGAACGTCCGATTCCCGCACTCGCACAGCGCAGGGATCACCCGGTCGACGGGGTACCCGCCCGCCGCGAACTCCTCGATGCTCCTCCGGAGATGGTCGAACGCGAGATCGCTCGAGGCGACAGGCCGGGCATCCATGCTCCCGATTCTTCCGTATGGCAGGCCCATCGCGAGATCCTCCTCAGCGAGATGGGCTCGCGACCATCCGTGACGAATCGACGGCCAGATCGCAGCTCGGAGCGCGCGTCGTCAGATCCGCCGGAGCGGGCTTTGCGGCGAGTCACGATCGCGACCGCGTGCGAAGTGCGTGTTCGGCGGCGTCCACGTAGGAGGTGAAAAGGTCCGTCACGTCACGGAGGCGCGTGGCGGCGCTCGAGCTGTCCGTCAGACGCTCGGCGGCTTCGAGCGTTCGGATGAACACACGGGTGCGCTCGTGGCTCGCCGCGAGAAGCTGCTCGAACCCGCCGGCAGCCTCGACGAGCAGACGCCTGCTCCCCGGCTGCGGAAGGGTCCTCGCCAGCCCCCAGGACACCAGGTCCCGGACAGCGGTGCTGACAGCACCCGAGCTCAGGGCGAGGTCTTCGCGTAGCTCCTCTGAACTCGATGCCGTCCCCCGCAGGAGGAGGTAGCCGTACACGCGCCCGGTGGACCGAGAAAGGTGCCAGGTCGCGAGAGTATCGCCCATTGCGTTGATGAACTGCTGCTGCTCGTTCGACGTCACGATCGTTTCCCTCCTCTCTCATCCGCGCTTCTCCAGTTCTCGAGGATCTCGCGGAGAGCATGCGTGGTCTGCGCTGGTGCGTCCCACGTGACGATGTGCCCGGCGTCGGGAACGACGCGCTCGGCGACGTTCTCGAGCGCGGCCCAGCGGGGCATCGAGGTGGCAATGTTGCCCGTACGGTCATCAGCGCCACGTATGAGGGCGAACGGCACCTCGGTGCGATGGCGCGGGTCAGGCTCGACGAACGAGGCCGTCGCCTTCCACACGTCCAGGAATCCCGACTTCGGCATTCGTGCGAACAGCGCCTCCGCCCGGGCAACCGTCTCCGGCTTCACCGCCGAGGCCTGAGCCATCAGGGCAGGCAGCCGTCGCGCCGGAACGAGTGAGAGGACTGGCGCGGCGATACGGAGTGCCATTCTCTCGAGGCTCGACAGCGGCCCGCTGTTCCAGGTGGAGTCGAGGATGATCATGCCGCGTACGCGGTCCGCATGCGCTCGCGCGAAGGCTTGGACGAGATTTCCACCCAGCGAGTGCCCCACCAGCACCGCTCTCTCGATCTCGCACTCCCCGAGCAGGGCATCGAGATCCTCCAGCGCGTCCCGCGCGACGAACCGGACCCCGTCGGCGAGCGTCGATTGTCCGTGCCCACGGAGATCCCACACGACAACTCGAAAGCCGTCGAGGACGAGATCCGCTGCCTGCACGTCGAACATCGAATGGTCGACGCCCGCCCCGTGCGTCAGCACCACCGGAACACCATCGCCACGCGAGTCCGAGAACGCGATCGCCGCGTTCGACCGGTCCAGGCGCCGATCTAACTTCACCATTTTCTGAAACTAGCAGGATCGCGCGTCTGGCCAGCGTGAACGCCCGGCGATGAGCCCCGGCCGGATGAACTCGTCGGCGAGGCTGCCGGAAACGGGCTCGGATCGAACGGCTCCGCGCCCCACCCGCGGATGACCGCACCCACCTCCGTAAGCGTTCGCGCAAGCGGCACGTCGAACGCCGCCCGCGCCCGACACAGTCCACGTTGGACGGTGCGTCGCCGATCTCAATCGACACGTCGAGTGAGTAGTACTTTCTCTCCGTTCAGGTCCATTCTCGTCGGGACATCGTTCGATGAGAGCGGAAGCGGCGGATGCCAGCCGACCTCCTCGCCGGTCGGCACGAGGTCCCGTTCCCACGCCCACTCCTGGGCGATTCCTGGCCCGGAGGGTTCTCCAAGATCGACGCAGATGACAGCAGCGAGGTCGTCAGGAGCGTGCGGCACGAACTCGCGTTCGAGCTCATCCATGTCGAAGACCCGACCGCGCGCTCCGAAACCGGGTCGTTCGCGATACACGATGACCACGTACCGGTCACGCACCGTGCCAGCCGCGACCAGCGAAGCCTCGCCCCAGGCGCGGAGTCTTGCATCGATTGACTGGACGAGCGCTTCGACTCGAGACGGACTCGGCGTGATCACTTGGACCCCTTCCAGGAAGACGAGCTGGTCCGACACCGGACATGCGTCGCCATGCTCTCACTAGGTATGTGTCTCGAGGACCGCGAAACTGACATCCGGGTCTCTTCGACGTCCGGGCGTGTCGGCAAGATGGGTCCCCATCGTCCGCGGGGTGACGTTCTCCGGACCGACAACATGGCGGCCGCATGGCACCGGTTGACTGCACACACATGCGCGCGGAGACTTTCGACGACGCCGGACATCGCCGAGGGCCTGCGGGCAGAGCGCTCGGGACGAACCGCTCGCCGACGAGATGAGTCTTGGCGAACAGCTCTCGTCGTGGTGGCCCACCACGTCCTTCTCAGTTCGCGGGTCGTGGCGGGCGGCCCGTGGCCCTCGACGCCGCCGACTACCGGAACCGGGACGCCATCGAACGCCGCTACTGCCACATCAAGCAATGGCGCGGCCTCGCGATCCGATACGACAAGCACGCCGTCATTTTCCGCGCCGCCGTGATTCTCAACGCCGTCATCGCCTGGACACGGCTGCTCGCGGCACCGAGCTAAGCGGCGTTCTCGATCAGGTTCAGCTGTGTCCCGTCAGGGTCGACGAGGAACCCGGCGCGTTGCCCCCAGTACTGCAATTCCACAGGGTGCAGCCGCGGACGACCGGCAGTCTTCTCGACGACGCCTGTCTGTTTGATCTGCCGATACAGCCCATCTCGGACGCTGCACATGAAGGAGCTCTCCTCGGGTATAAGGCCAGGGAACAGGAAGAACTCCAAGCGAAGCTCGCCACGGCGAAGAATCAGCCAACCCGCATCGCGATACTCCCGCTCGAAACCGAACTTCCCGTAGAACGCGCCCGTGACATCGAGGTCGCGAGACGGCAGATTCGGCACCGCGTGATCGGACATTTCAGAAGACTAACGGGCACGCCCTATTCCTCAGACACGCCCTAGCCCCGATCGCGGGGCGAGCGAAGACGGTGACGAGATTCGGACCTCAATCACACTGCGCAACGCAGGCACCAAACCGTACTTCTGCCGCGATGGCGACATCGGACTCACCCTCCCACTCGAGGACCGCTACGACCTCGCCGAGCAGCAGGCGACCGCGCGTTACAACGTGCATCTCTTCTGCGGGGGGACGTCGAGCTATGTCGTCGCGTTGCGCATGGGAGGCAACGCTCCGCACCTCGGGCTGGTGGTGACCGCAGGGGCGCTGAGCTCGTACAGTATCGAACGGGACCTCCGGAACATCAGCAACGATCGAGGTTGCTTCGTGCTCCATCCGGCTCCTCTGCACTTTGTATTCCACGCCGACGTCACCGGCGAGCATGTCTTCGACATCGCCACGGAACAGGACGTACCTGTCCCAGGAAGCGTGGACGAACTCGTGGTCTTCACCAGGATGCGGTGCTCACCGTGCGGCCGTCCGCTTCGTGTACGTACCAGCCTCGACGAGTTCGTCGACTACTTCCGGCGAGAGCTGATCGACGCGCATACAGGCGAGTCGTTCAACGACTTCGGCCGCGACGGCAGTTTCCGGCGCCTCTATAACGCATCGTGGTACGCCACTTTCCTCCTCATGCTGTACCGACTCGATGGTGACGTGGAGGATGCGCGCACCTCGGTCCGAATCCTCCAGACCTTCTACGCACAAGGCGGACGCAACTTCTATCCGCTCGAGATACCGATCGTCGAGATGTGCGCGGTCCTGACCGACGCCGGGCTCGCGGATGAGCTTGCGGCGATGTGCTCACTCTTCCGCGAGCATGCGGAACAACTTGTGGCGAACGGGACGAACTATCCGCCGAGCGAGGTGAACTACGAACAGAGCATCGTCGCGCCCGCGGTGGAGATCTTTCTGCAGACCTCGCTCATCACCGGCGACGTATCGCTCCGTGACGCCGCCGAGAGCCACATCCGCGCGCTGGAGCAGTTCCAGGGCATGCAGCCCGACTACCACCTGAACGAAGTCGCCGTGCGGCACTGGGACGGCTACTGGTTCGGCAAGAACGCACAGTACGGCGACGCCTTCCCGCACTACTGGAACGCGCTGACGGGGAACGCCTTCGCGCTGCTGCACGACCTCACCGGCGAGGGGCGCTATGCCGAGCGAGCCAGCCGAAGCTTCCGGGGCGTGCTGCCGCTGATCTTCGATGATGGCCGCGCATCGTGCGCGTACGTCTTCCCGCACAGCGTGAACGGCGTACGCTCTCGCGGCTACGACCCCTACGCCAACGACCAGGACTGGGGTCTTGTCTTCGCCCTCCGCCAGCACGCCGCCGGCTCCCGCTCGCCGCTACTCTGACGGCGCCACCCGCAACGCTCTCGGTATCCGGAAAGAGCTCCATTGCCACCCGGCAGCAGGAGGGAGCGTATGGCCCCCGAGCACCGCGATGTCATCGTCATCGGCGCGAGAAGCAACATCGCCACGCGCATCGCCGAGACGTTTGCCGCTCACGGAGACCACGTGCACCTTCTCGGGCGGACCGTTCAGCACCAGCACACCCTCCCGCCGCCTTCTGAGTGCGTCGCGTTCCACCGCGTTGACGTCGTTGACCCCGACGAGGCGAGGACGGCGATAGAGACAATCGCGACCGCGTACGGCTCCATCGACGTTCTCGTGATCAACACCGGCGTCTTCAGCGAGTTGGCCGACGCCGATGTGGGCACGTACCCACTCTGGGACCGCATCGTCGCAGTCAACGTCGTCGAGCCAGCGTCCCAGGCTATGGTCCGCCAGCGCTCCGGCCGCATCATCGTCGTCTACTCGACCGGCATAGCTCGCAGCGAAATGGATGAGTGCCTCATCCATGCCGCGGAAGCCGGTCTCCAGGGGTTGATTCGACGCCTCGCTGTGCGTCTCGGAGGGCAAGGCATCACTGCCAACAGCGTCGCGGTTGCTACGAACATCGTCGCGTCCCGCGCACTGGAGGTCGCTGACTCTGCTGGGCTGCAAAGGTTTGACGGCGACGTCCCGCCACCGGTGGACGGCTGGGCCGGCGGCGCGGCCTCGCGTTCAGCAAAGCTCCGACGTCGTGGCGATCGTGCGTTTCCTCGCCAGCTCTCGCGCCTCCCATATCAACGGTGTGACCATCTACGTAGGCGATCATGGGTGGAGCGTCAGCTGACACGCTCGTCGCGACTGCGCGAAGCAAGGCTGCCTTCAGGCCGCCGACCAGATGATGCGGCCGAAGGCCGGGTGAGCGTTGAACCGCGACGTCGAGATCGCCGTCGCCGAAATGTCGACTGGCTCAACCACCGACGCCTGCACAGTGAGATCGAATACATCCCGCGCGCCTCAGCCTGACGATCGGCGCGTGAGTCGCGCCTACTCCAGCGGCGCGGCCATGAAGCGACCTCGCCCCTCGAACCGGAACGCCTCCCCGAACAGCGCCGACTCCCGCGACGGCATCCCCGGGTCGCGCGGGACGACGCCGGTCGCGGCCCACAGCGACTCCCTCACCCACTGGCCCGCCCCGTAGACGCGGAACCCGTCGACCACATCCGACTCCGCATCGACGCGCTCGAGCAGCACGATCACACGCTCCAGGTTGCTCATCTCGAACGACCACGTCGTCCAGAGCTCCTCTTCCGCGCCGTACTCGAGCGGATCGAACTCGGCGATCTCCTCCTCGTCGAGGGTGAACGCCTCCCGCTCCTCCTCGTTGGCGCGACTGAGCAGGGCCTCCCGCCCCGACAGCGTGAACGCCCCCGCGATGAGCTCCCGCCGGATGAACTCGTCGGCGAGACTGTCGAGGAACGGACTCGGATCGAACGGCTCCCCGCCCCACCCGCGGATGACCGCACCCACCTCCGCGAGCGTTCGCGCAGGCGGCACGTCGAACGCCGCCCGCGCCCGCCGCAGCAGGGCATCCCGCCGATCGTCCATCCGCCCATCCCCCTCCGGATACGGCGAAGGCCCCGGTCTCTCGACCGGGGCCTTCCGCTGTGCGCGAGGGGGGACTTGAACCCCCACGCCCTATACGGGCACTAGCACCTCAAGCTAGCGCGTCTACCTATTCCGCCACCCGCGCATGGGTGTCGCTGCTGTTCTCCGGAGCTTTCCGTTCCGTTTCCCGCAACGAGAGACAACATTACCACTCGTCGAGGATGGCGACGAACCGAAGCGCACCCCGGGCGCGTCACGCGGTCGACACCCCGAACAGCAGTCCGAGCAGGTAGGTCACCGCGGCGGCGCCGAACCCGATCGCCACCTGCCGCAGCCCGCGTTTGAGCGGCGAGGCCCCCGACAGCAGCCCCACGGTGGCTCCCGTGAGCATGAGCGCGATGCCGACGAGAACGAGCGCGACGAGCACGGCCGCGAGGCCGCTCAACCCCAGAAGCCACGGCAGGACGGGGATGATCGCGCCCGACGCGAAGAACGCGAAGCTCGACAGCGCGGCCCTCCACGCGCCGCCGACCACCTCGTGCGCGTCGCCGTGTCGCGCGCGCGACGGCATCCGCCCGCGCCGTGCGTCCTCGATGACCCCGCGTGCCCGACCGAGCGCCTCGTCCTCCGCCATCCCCCTCGCCCGGTAGACGAGCGCCAGCTCGTTCGCCTCGAGATCGAGATCGGGCAGACCGTCGTCGGCGAAGCCGCTCGGTTCGGTGGAGTCGAGCAGCTCGCGCTGCGAGCGCACCGACACGAACTCCCCTGCGCCCATCGACAGCGCTCCCGCGAGCAGGCCGGCGATACCGCTCAGCAGCACAACCTGTGGGCTGACTCCCGCCGCCCCGATGCCGAGCACGAGTGCGAAGTTGCTGACGAGCCCGTCGTTGGCGCCGAACACCGCGGCACGGAACGTGCCAGACAGCCGGCGCCGCCCCTGCGCGGCCAGTCCGCGCACGACCTCGTGATGCACCTTCTCGTCGGCGCGCATCGATGCGGATGCCGCCGGCTCGCTGTCGTACGGCGAGCGCGCCTCGGCGTTCTGCGCGAGCGCGAGGACGAACACGAACCCGAAGCGCGACGCCATCCATCCGAGCAGCCTGGTGCGCGGGCTCGCCGACGGCAGTCGCTTCGGCTCGCCGCCCAGCAGGCCCAGCCAGTGCGCTTCGTGCCGGCCCTCGGCCTCGGCGAGCCGCAGCAGGATGTCGCGCTCCTCTCCCTGGCGACGTGTCGCGAGCCCCCGGTAGACGGCGGCCTCGGCGCGTTCGTCGACGAGGTACTGCGCCCAGCGGCGGTGTTCGGAAGGTCGATCTCTCACGCCAGCCACGCTAACCACGAGCGCGGTCGCGGGCGCCCCGAGAGCCGGGATTGCCAGCATTTCGACGCGCCGAACGAGCAGCCTCGGCGCGCCGCTCAGCTGTGCACGCGGCGCCTGAGCGTGTCGATCCGCTTCTGCAGCTGGGCCACCGTCGCCTGCGCGACGGCGGGCCCGCCGCACGTCTTCCGCAACCACGCGTGCACGGCGCCGTGCGGCTCGCCCGACTGCCGCGCGTACACCCCGACGAGGCTGTTGAGCAGCTGGCGCTGCTCCTTCAGCGTGCGATGGAGGGCCGCCGGCAGCGCCGGCTCCTCCCCCGTCGCCTTCTCCCGCGTCTCCCGCGCCTCGCGATGCCGCGACTGGCGGCTCTGCCGCTGCATGAGCAGCTCGTGGACGTGCTCGGGCTCGAGCAGCCCCGGGATGCCGATGAACTCGAGCTCCTCGTCGGTGCCCGGCTCGGCGAGCTGTCCGAACTGCTTTCCCTCGAACACGACGCTGTCGAAGTGCGCCACCGAGCCGAGCGACTGGAACTCGAACTCCTGGGTCAGCTGGTCCGACGCCTTGTCGCCGCGCTCCGCCTGTTCGAGCAGGCTGTCGTCGAGCCCGTCCTCGTCCTTCTCGGGACGGTCGAGCACATGGTCGCGCTGGCGCTCCATCTCGGTGGCCAGCGCCATGAGCACGGGGATGTTCGGGAGGAACACGCTCGCGGCCTCGCCCCTGCGGCGAGCGCGCACGAAGCGGCCGATCGCCTGTGCGAAGAAGAGCGGCGTCGAGGACGACGTGGCATACACCCCGACCGCGAGCCGCGGGACGTCGACGCCCTCCGACACCATCCGCACCGCGACCATCCACCGTGTCGTGTTGCCGGAGAACTGCTCGATGCGCGCGGACGCCTCGGCCTCGTCGGAGAGGACGACGGTGGGCCGCTGCCCCGTGATCTCGTGGAGGATCTTCGCGTAGGCGCGGGCGTTCGTCTGGTCGGTCGCGATGACGAGGCCGCCGGCGTCCGGAACGTGGTGCCGGATCTCGGTGAGGCGCTTGTCGGCCGAACGGAGCACGGCGGGCATCCAGTCGCCGTTGGGGTCGAGCGCCGTGCGCCACGCCTGCGACGTGATGTCCTTCGTGTTGTCCTGCCCGAGGTGCGCCTCGAGCTCGTCGCCCGCCTTCGTGCGCCACGTCATGTGACCCGAGTAGACGTGGAAGAGCACGGGGCGCACGACGCCGTCGGCGAGGGCGCGCCCGTATCCGTAGTCGTAGTCGGTGATCGACGTGCGCAGGCCCTGCGCGTCGGGCGCGTATTCGACGAACGGGATGGGCGAGTCGTCGCTGCGGAACGGCGTGCCGCTGAGCGACAGCCGACGCACGGCAGGGCCGTACGCCTCGCGGATGCCGTCGCCCCAGCTGAGCGCGTCACCGCCGTGGTGCACCTCGTCGAGGATGACGAGGGTCCGCGCGCCCTTCGTGAGCTCGCGGTGCACCTCCGGTTTCATCGACACCTGCGCGTAGGTGACGACGACGCCGTGGTAGTGCCGCGCGAGCATCCAGTGGCTGTTCTTGAAGTCGGGGTCGAGCCGGATGCTCACGCGCGCCGCGGCGTCGGCCCACTGGGTCTTGAGGTGCTCGGTCGGGCACACGACGACGATGCGGTCGATGGCGCCGCGGTGGCGGAGCTCGTTCGCGAGGGTGAGCGCGAAGGTGGTCTTGCCGGCGCCGGGCGTCGCGGCGACGAGGAAGTCGCGGCGGTCGGGCTGCTCGAAGTACAGCTCGAGCGCCTCCTGCTGCCACGCGCGGAGCTTCCCCGCCGTGCCCCACGGGGCTCTCTGCGGATAGGAGGGACTCAGCACGGAGATCAACCCTAGACGAGGGCGCCGACACGGGCTCCGGGCAATCGCCGAGGCTAGCCTGCATCGTCGAGACCCCCGCAGGGAGGAGGGGTCTCGACGACCGGGGATAGTCTCGACGACATGGCAGGGGACGACATGGCAGGGGACGCGCGGACGCCGTACGTGGGGAACGACGAGGCGCATCCGTGGCGCCGCTACGTCGCGATCGGCGACTCGTTCACCGAGGGGATCGGCGATCCCGACCCCGACGCCCCGGGCGGGCACCGCGGATGGTCGGACCGGGTCGCCGAGGTGCTCGCGACCCAGGTCGACGACTTCGCGTACGCCAACCTCGCCGTGCGCGGCCGTCTCATCGGGCAGATCGTCGCCGAGCAGGTCGAGCCGGCGCTTGCGCTCCGCCCCGACCTCGTGACGTTCTGCGCGGGCGGCAACGACGTCATCCGGCCCGGCACCGACCCCGACGCCATCGCCGTGCAGTTCGAGGACGCCGTCACGCGTCTCGGCGCGGAGGGCGCGGCCGTCGTCGTGTTCACGGGCATCGACGTCGCCTGGACGCCGGTCTTCCGGCCGTTCCGCGGCAAGATCGCCATCTACAACGAGAACATCCGCGCGATCGCCGAGCGGCACGACTGCATCGTCGCCGATCAGTGGGCGCTCAAGGAGATCCAGGACCCGCGCTTCTTCGCCGAGGACCGGCTCCACATGAACCCGCTCGGGCACCACGAGGTCGCCCGGATGGTGCTGCGCGCTCTCAACGTCCGCAACGACCTCCAGCACCTGCAGCCCGACCCGCGTCCCCTCGTGTCATGGCGCACGGCGCGACAGAACGACCTCGTGTGGGCGCGCACGCATCTCGTCCCCTGGGTGCTGCGGCGGCTGCGCCACCAGTCGTCCGGAGACCTCGTCACGGCGAAGCGACCGGAGCCCGGCCCCGTCTCCTGAGCCGGCGTCAGGCCGCCGGCGGATGCTGCAGCGCCCACAGGGCGACGGCGGCGGCCGAGGCCACGTTGAGCGAGTCGACGCCACCCGCCATGGGGATCGTCACGACCGTGTCGGCCGCGGCGAGCGCGCGACGGCTGAGCCCGTCGCCCTCGGAACCCATCGCGAACGCGACACGGTCGGGGCGGCGGGCCGCGAAGGAGTCCAGCGGCATGGCGTCGTCGGCGAGGGCCATGGCAGCCAAATGGAAACCGGCGTCCCTCAGCCGAGCGGATGCCCCCTCCCCGTCCTTCGGCGCCCACTCCGGCAGCCGCGTCCACGGCACCTGGAAGACCGTGCCCATGCTCACCCGCACGCTGCGGCGGTAGAGCGGATCTGCGCAGCGCGGCGTCACGAGCACGGCATCGGCGCCCAGCCTCGCCGCCGCGCGGAACGCGGCCCGACGTTGGGAGGTGTTGCGATCTGCTCTGGAGACGTCCGCTGCTCTGGACGCAACGCGCGAGACGCCGTGGCGGCACCTCATGCAAGGCTCCTTCTCCTGGTCAGGAGGCGAATCACGACGCGACGACGCATGGCGATCGCTGCATCGTGTTCAATAAACGTATGCGATCCTCGGGAGCCGAAATCTCGTCGACGCCGCCAGCGACGGGTCCCGCAGGGCAGATCCTGAGCCGCGCACGATGGCTCTCATAGGCTTGGTGCGAGTCACCGGAGACGCTCGCGACGTGGAACGGCAGCACGAGGTGCTGAATCCGATCTGCGCGTGCGTCTTCGAGGAGGAGTCATCCCGCCGACGTCGGATCGAGAACCGGCCGCAGCTTTTCGCCGCACTGGAACCTCACAGGACTGGCGACCGACTCATCGTCAGGAGGATCAGAGATCTGGCGCAGAGCATGGTCGATGGCTGGGAGGTACTGATCGACCTGATCGAGCACGGCGTCGCGGTCCGAGTTCTCGAAGGCTCCGATGCGGGTGACTACGACGAGCTGACGGACACTCGCGAACTGGTACGCGACATCACCGAGATCAGACGCTCGATTCTGAGCGACAGGATCAAGCGCGGACTGCACGAAGCTCGCGAAGGTGGAGCTGTCGGAGGCCGTCCGCGAGTCGCAGATCGTGCCATGCGAGCCGCGATCTTCAACCAGCGCGACCAGGGGCAGACGCTACGTGCCATCGCTCAGTCGTTCGGCGTTTCAATCGGGACGGTGCACAATGTGCTAAAAGCCGAGAAACCCACAGAGGCATCATCGTGACCCAGCGGAGGTGAGCTGCCATCGCTATCAATGTGCTCCTCAGCCACTCGACGATCCCCATCGATGACGCGGTGTTCACGACGCTCCTCGACAACTCCGTGGCGGGCACATACAAGGGCTACGAACGCGCGCTGCAGACGGGGAGCATCAAGTTCTCCGACCTGGTAGACCTCGCCCGGAAGGGCGACATCCCCTACACGCTGTTCTTCGCGCCGATCGCGCTGGTACGGGAGCAGGTGGAGAAGAAGACGGCCAAGCTCCTCGCGGGCGTCAGCAGGGATACGTTCTCCATCGGTTCGCGCGCCAAGGTGGAGCTCCGCGATGTCGAGCTCATCGTGAAGGATCTCATCCGCAAGCAGCAGCTCCTTCGCAAGCATGACTCGTCGCTGCAGCCGAACACGATCATCGGCCTGCTCCGTGATGACACAGCTTCCGCCGACACCGATGCGGCCGCTCTCATGTCGGCGCTCGACCTCTCGCACGAACGTCTGCGTGCGTGCAGGTCGAAGGAGAAAGCTCTCGACCTGATGATCGAGCGCCTCGAGGCCAACCAGGTGCTGGTCTCGCGCAGCGTCCAGAACTACATGCCACAGCGCCTGGCACATGTGAAGTTCAGCGGGATGACAGTCCGGGACAACAAGGTCCCCTACATCTTCCTCGCTGGCGGCGACCACGGGGACGACCAGGAGCCGGTGGGCCGCACCATCTTCACCCTGGCGCTCATGACGGTGCTCGTGGCGCGACGCATCTTCGCCCCGATGACGTGGGACGGAGGCAGCACCGAGACAGACCCCGGTCGCGAGTACGACATTGCCGGCTCGATGCTCATGCCCGCCGAACGGATGAGAGCGCTGGCACTCACCTCGCTCGATGCCATCAAGGCTGCCTCAGACGAGTTCAAGGTGACGGCGAGTGCCGTCACGGTGCGAGCGATGCGGCTGGGCATGATCGACCCAGAAGCGGCCAGCAACCACCTGGAGCAGCTGCGCGGCGAGTTCAGGAGCCGTCCGAAAGGTGGACCGCGCAGCCCGATCCACCCCGAGAACGCCGTGCGCAAGTACAACGGCAGGGAGCTCACCGTTCGGATGCTGCACGCGCTCGACAACGGGGACATCTCCGCGGGCGAATTCTGCCGATCCATCTGCTTGAACCACCTCAAGCCATCGCGGATCGAAGACCTCCGGAGAGCGGTCCAATGAGCGGCTTCGGACAGCGGTTCGTGATCGATACCAACGCTCTCAGCCAACTCGGCAGGCAACGTCGAGCAGGCAAGTTCTTCCTGGAGAACGCGGTGATCCCCGAAGAGGTCATGCACGAGGCATCCGGGTTTCCTGACATCGCGGCGCTGCGTGACAACGTGCATCCGACCACACCGCGAGTGCTCCATTGGCTCTCGCAGATCATGGCGACCGTCCCGTCCGGAGACACCAGGCTCGTCGACCTATATGCCAACAGAGGCAACGCCGACCCGTTGGTCGTGGCGTGCGCGCTCGAAGGGCAGGAGCACGATAACCAACTACTGCTAAGCCCCGAGTGGGTCGTCGTCACCGCCGACGAGGCTGTTCGGGACAAGGCTCAGGAGTTCGGGCTGATGGTGCTCAGCAACTCCGAGTTCGCTGTGCTCATCGATGGAAACGACGTTGGCGGCTGAGCACCGCGCCTGAGGCTGGCGGATCTACTCCTGCTCGACCGGGAGGCTCGAACACACGGGCATCGTCGCGCATCTGTTCGAGCACGGCGAAGTTGCTCAGCACGATCTCCGGCTCGTAGGTGGTTGTGGGTCTCAGCTGTCGCATCCGGGCTAGCATCTCCTGGTCCGACAAGCTCTCCAGCCATGCCGCGATCTGCTCGGTACCCGGGGCATCGTCCATCTTGCCGATGGTCTCGACCATGTCCCGGCGCACCGCCGCAGCCGCGAGACGGTCGTTGTGGAGCTGCGCGGCTGACACCGTCGACCCTGCAGACAGCGCACTGCGCTCGTCGTCACGGCCGACCGAGATCTCGTACCGAGCAGGCAAGGCCGGTGCCGGCGGTTCGATCCCGGTGATCAGCCGCGGCACTGCCTGAGTCCGTACCCACGTGGCGACTTCGTCGAGCTCCTTCATCAGCACCGGCCAGCGCTCAGTACCGGGCCGGTTGATACCGATGGTCGGGAAGAGCGCGACAGGAATGTGCTGACCTCTGGGGGTCTCCGCGATCACCTCCCCGACCTCCAACGGCACCTCCGGACGGCGCTCGACATCTGCCAACGACGGCGGCGTACGGTCCTCGCGATGAATCGCTGCGAGGCGGACGGCCGTGACCGCCGGCGCTCGGTGTTTCGAGTGGTTCGTGTGCAGCGCTAACAGCGCCATCGGGTGATCATGCGAGCCCACCGTCCGCTGGAACGGTTGGAGCCCCTCGATGCGCTTCATCAACTCACTACCCCGCTGCAGGGCCGGCGGCCCGTTCTTCGCGCGACCCTTCACCCATGCGTCAAACGCATCGTAGGTCTGCGCCGCCGGCATCTCGACGACCTTAGCCGCCTTCTCGTCGAGCGTGCCATCGCGGTACTCAACCTCGGCGAACAGGGTGTGCTCGATCGCATTTCGCAGGACGAGCAGAGCGTCGGCGACCAGGAGGACGACCTTGCGCGGTATCGGCGACATGCTCACCACGACAGTCTGACTGTGGGTGATCATCGGCACCTCTCGCAGCTGGATGATCCCTTCCGGCTGCGTCTGATAGTCGAAGAGGAGGCTTGCGACTTCTCCGATGAGCTCGTCGGCGTGCGCGAGCTCCGCCGCCACGCCGAGATGGTGGTCGGGCAACCATGTGTAACTCGAACTCATCCTCGGTCCTTCTGATCGGCGTTGAATGTGGAGTCCGTACTCCGCCGGCCCTCACGGAAACCGCGGTGAATTGAGAGCGTTCGGCCCGATCTCATGGTATGGATCCCGAGCGGATCGACGGGGTCCGCATGCTGGTCGCCGAGAAGTACTCTTGATTGCGAGAGTTCATACGAAACCGTGCGTCGGTCGGTCTCCGACCGGTCAGGACGAAGACTCATCAGGGCCGAGAGCAAAGCCGCGACCTACCCACGAGACAGCGGAGCCGACCGAGGTGGCAGCATGTGCTCGACGTAGCGATGCACATCGCTCGGATAGTAGACGGGCCCGCTCTCTCCGATCGCGTAGGTCTTCATGAGCATGTGCTCGCGGAAGTCAGCCATGCGGTCGCCGAGGATGCCGGCGAGCTGTTGTTCGGAGTAGCCGAGCTCGCTGTCGGGCTCGGGGAGTAGTCGGCTGTCCATCGCTCTATTTCTCCCGCTCGATCAGTGTCCGCGCACCTCGCGCCCAGCGCCCTGGACCTCGGTGACCACCGCCAATAGTCCCGCGAGCCGCTGTTCGAACCAGCCGACTCAACATCCCGCCTCTTGTCACCTACGAGGGTCGCCAGTCGATCTCACGGCGTACCGCTTCCCCGACGACCTCGGCCACGGCGCTATACCGGTCCCCGAACTCACGCAGCTTCGCGTTGCCGCGGCGCTCCAGATCGTGGCCGGTGAGTCCCTGCAGATCGGTAGGGAGCGTTGAAAGGTGAGCCGAGAGCTCGGTGAGGTCTTTGACCGCGGCACGCACCTGAGGATCACGGACCCTGGCCGTCAGCCGACTTACCTCGACTTCGGCGGCGAGCATCTCTTCACTGAGGCCTTCGGGAAGTTGGGTGTACTTTCCCTCACGCGCCTGCATGTGATCGAAGTGCATCGCTTTGCCTGTCAGGCGAGCCATCTTCTGCAATGCGTCCTGCAGCGACAAGAGCGTATCCCGCTGGAACGCGTGACTCTCGTTTTCCAGCTCGGCAACACGTTCGAAGCGCCGCGACTCGCTCGCACGGAGATGAGTTCTCTCGTCGCGCCGTCGCTCGTTCAGACCAGCGAGCAAGTACCCGCCAAGCGACGCGAAAAGCGTCGCCACGGCGATAACGATCTGAGTCAAAAGTGTCATATCCACGGTGCCACCCGTCCTTACCCCGCCTCAGCTCGTCGACCGCGTCGCGTAGAAGGCCACAGCCGAGTTCGCCGCGACGTTCATCGAATCGACGCCGTCAGCCATCGGGATTGTGACTCGCCGATCGAGCACCCTATCCACCTACGGCTCGAGCCCGTGTCCTTCGGTCCCGAACACCAGCACAAGCTCGATTCCCCGGCTATCGATCTATCCTAAGAGCGCGGCACTGTCGACAGCTTGACGTACTTCGGCGGCCATGCCGAACAGATCGGGGTACATCGTTGCGGGGTTGTACCCGTAGTCCCGTTCAAGGCGGCGACGAATCTCCACCTTCGCTTCTGCCGCGATTCGAAACGTCAGAGTGGGCTCGGCACTTTGCTGCAGAGCTTTTCCGGAGCGATCGACCATCTTGGTGGGGACTGAGGTGGCTCGCCGTACCTCGCCAATGCGCCAGAACTCTCCCGACGTCCCGGGAGCCTTCCGATACTGAGCGTTCCCACCGGCGTAAACCTTCGGCACCCCGGCTAACAAGAAGCCAGACTGCTGAGCAGGGATGCGCTCGTTATAGGACGGTGGCCTCCACAGCAGTGGCAGATCTCTACACCACGGAGTGTTGGTACCTGACTCACGCCAAGGAATGTCGTAAGTGCTCCATTTCTCGTCCAATTGCACGCGGCGATTCGTGACGTCGAACGCGAAGACTCGCCCATCCGCACCGTCAAGCTCACCATACTGCTCCTCGACGGCGAACCAGAGAGCAACCAGCGGACTGAGCGAGACATCAAGCATCCGTGTCGGACCTCTGAAGTGTTGCAGGTTCGCCAGCAACTCCAGATAAGGCATTTGGTCGAAACGCCAGCTCCCCCGCACGAAGTGAGCGATCTTCTCCTCCGCCCGAAGGAGATCGTCTTCCTCTGGTGCCGGCTGTGACTCCGATCGCGCGTCGAGCAATCTCCTGTACAGCCCGCTGTGGAGGCTCCACCGAGCATCGACCTGTCCGCGCCAACCGACGGTGCGCCTCGTCCCTGTCCGCCTGAGGACCGACTCGATCTCACTCAGGGCTGTCTCCCAAGACGTGACCGGACTGCCCTCCCACGGACCGAAGAAGTCTGCCCCTCGCATTCGTTAGGTCCTCTCGCTTTCCTGACACTTTCAACCATGACTACCGCGTCGTATAGAACACCACAGCCGTCGCCGCTGCCACGTTCAGCGAGTCGACGCCATCTGCCATCGGGATCTTCACCCGCAGATCGACTTGCTTGGCCGTCCGAGGTTCCACGCCAGCACCCTCTGTGCCGAAGATCATCGCGATCGCGGGGAGGTCACGCTCAACCAACTCGTCGAGCGTGATCGAGTCGTTCGAGAGGGTGAAAGCCACCGTCGTGTACCCGTCGGCCTTGAGCGTCTCAAGCATCTCCGGCATCTTCGGGCCTCGTGTCCATGGCACGTTGAAGACGTTGCCCATGCTCGTCTTGATGGCCCGACGATAGAGTGGGTCGGCGCAGACTGGAGTGATGAGCACTCCGTCCACACCGAGGGCCGCAGCGTTGCGGAAAGCGCTGCCAACGTTGGCGTGATCGACCAAGTTCTCGAGCACCGCGATCCTTCTTCGCCGGGGCTTCGGCGTGGACTCTTTAGAGCACTCCACGTTGGTGTGGTCGACGATGTCCTCCAGCACGAGCACGGTGCGTGCCCCCGCGAGGACGTCGGCGACGTCGGGCAGCGCGGGTCGGTGCATGGCCGCGAGCATCCCCCTGTGCACGGCGAATCCGGTCACGGCCTCGGCGACGTCGTCGGACACGAGGTACACGGGCACGTCCCGCTCCCCGACGAGACGCTCGACGTCGTCCAGCCATTTCCGCGCCGTGAGCACCGACCGGGGCCTGTGGCCCGCGGCGAGCGCACGCGCGAGCACCTTGGCCGACTCCGCCATGTAGAGCCCCGCGCCCTCCTCTGTGGCACGGCGCAGCGCCACGTCGGTGAGGTCGCGGTAGTCGGCCAGGCGCGCGTCCCCGGCATCCTCGATCTGCTCGATCTGCATCCGCCCATCGTCCCACCCGCGCCGTAACCTCCCCGACAAACGCCCGCCGTAGACTCGGCAGCGAGGAGGCTCCATGGTTCTCACCGACCGGGTCGGCACGCCGGCCGCGGCGCAGATCGGCCGCGCGATCGACGCCCTCGCGGGTCGTCGCGTCGCCGTGCTCACGGGTGCGGGCGTCTCGACCGACTCCGGCATCCCCGACTACCGCGGCGAGGGCGCACCGAAGCGCAATCCGATGACGGCGCAGACCTTCCTCTCCGACGAGGCGGCCCGCCGCCGGTACTGGGTCGGCTCCCACCTCGGATGGCGCGCCTTCGCCGCCGCGCAGCCCAACGCCGGCCACACGGCCCTCGCCGCCCTCGAGCGCGGCGGCGTCGCCTCGGGCGTCGTCACGCAGAACGTCGACGGCCTCCACCTGCGGGCCGGATCGCATCGCGTCGTCGAGCTCCACGGGACCATGCGCCGCGTCCTCTGCACCCAGTGCGGGCAGGTCTTCGACCGGCGCGACGTCGGCGAGCGCGTCGAACGCGACAACCCCTGGATCACCGTGCCCGAGAACGTCGAGCTGGGGCCCGACGGCGACGTCCTGCCGTCGAGCTCCGACGGCTTCGTCGTGCCCGACTGCACGGTGTGCGGCGGCATGCTGAAACCCGACGTGGTCTTCTTCGGGGAGTTCATCCCCGCCGAGAAGTTCCGCGAGGCCGAGCAGCTCGTCGCGACGAGCGACGCACTCCTCGTCGCGGGATCATCGCTCGTGGTGAACTCTGGCATCCGCCTCGTCGAGCGCGCGAGGCGGCGCCGCCTCCCCGTCGTCATCGTCAACCGCGGCGAGACCCGTGCCGACCGCCGTGCGACCGTCAAGGTCGACGCGGGCACGAGCGAGGCGCTGACCGCCTTCGCGTCGGCGCTGCCCTCCCTCCGCTGACGCCGCGTCTCCGCATGCGGAGACGCGGCAAGGGGGCCGCGCACACGGCCGGGGCGCAGACGCGACGTCGTAGGCTCGTGGGGTGACCGTCATCGCCCTCGTCCGCCACGGACAGACCGACTGGAACCTGCTCGGCCGCGTACAGGGCCGCACCGACATCCCCCTCAACGACACCGGGCGCGCGCAGGCGCGCGAGGCCGCGGTCGGGCTCTCCGAGGGCGGCTACGAGGCCATCGCGGCGAGCCCTCTGTCACGGGCGCGCGAGACCGCCGACATCATCGCGGACGCCCTCGGGCTCGAGCCTCCCGCCCTCTACGACGGGCTCGTCGAGCGCGACTACGCCTCCGCGGAGGGGATGACCGCCGACGACCTCTGGGAGCGACGCCGCCGCGCCATGGGGCCCGACGCCGAACCCGACGAGGCGGTCGCGACGCGCGCCATCGCCGCGCTCAGGCACGCCGCGGCGGCGCACGCCGAAGCCGGCCGGACGGGTCCGCTCATCGCCGTCGCGCACGGCGCCCTCATCCGCGTGCTCATCGCCGTCGCGTCGGATGGCGCGTTCCCCCTCCCCGGTGAGCGCGTCGAGAACGGATCGCACCACCTCTTCGAGCTGGACGACGACGGCGTCCTGTCGCTGCGGTCGTACTCCGCCACACCGGCGGACGCCTAGACCCCCCCGGGACGCGGGGCGGTGATCCGAGCCGCCGCCTCAGCCGAGGCTCGCGACGAACGCCTCGAGACCCATGCCGTAGTCGATCCGCACGCGCGGCAGCGCGAGCTTGTCGGCGCCGGGGCGCACGAGGCCGGGCTCGATCGTGACCGCCATGTCGAAGCCCGCGTCCGCGACGCCCTGCTTCGACCGCTCGTCGTAGTGCCCGAACGGGTAGGCGATCACCTCGCTCGCCCCGAGCACATCCGCCGACGTGCGCAGGTCCGCCGCGATCTCCTCCGCCGTCCAGTTGACCATCCGGCCGCGTCCGTCCGCACCGGGATCGTGCATGTCGTGCGTGTGCGAGCGCTGCAGCACGTACGGCGACGGCGTCGCCTCCGACCTCCACTTCGTGATGACGAACGAGGTCGCGAGCACGTGATGCGCGTCGAGAACGGGGACGGCGAGGTCGAACCACGAGGAGTGCGCGTCGTCGTCCGTCACGATCGCCGACTTCTCGGGGAGCACGAGCTCTCTGTCGATGAAGGCCGACAGCTCGGGCCAGCTCGGCAGGTAGTAGCCCTCGTCCGCGAGATAGGCCATGTGCGCCTCGAAGTCGCCCGCGTACGCCCAGTTGAGCCGCAGCGGATCGTCCACGCCCTCCGGCCGATCGGTGAACTGGTGGTACATGAGGATGGGCACGCCCACGTCGAGCCCTGCCGCCTCCTCGGGAGTCGCCCACGCACCGTGGAGCACGAGCCGGCCGTCGTCGCCGCATGCCACCGCATCGGCGATGTTGACGCGGGCCGCGGAGTCGCGGCGCGCTGCGGCCTCCGGGTCGCCGTACCAGCCGGCGAAGACGGCGCCCTCGCGGCGCGGAAGGGGCAGCTCCGCGAAGAGGGATCCGTCCGACTGCAGCACGGGCGGGACATCGGCGCCGTCGAACGAGACGGCGCACGCGGCGGGGTCCTCTGTGGAGGCGAGCAGCGCCTCCACGGCGTCGGGCGCCGGCTCCTCCGGTGCGTCGGCCGATGCGGCGGGCGCCGTCGGCTCGGGCGGCGCCTGGTCGGCCGCGCAGCCGGACAGACCGAGCACCGTGACGAGGACCAGGGCGAGCAGGGGACGTGCGGCGGGCGCGCGGCGGGAAGGGCTCATGACCCGACCAGGATATCGAGACGCGCAGTCGGTTCCGCGCCGACGCGGCCAGCGAGCCACGTCGCGCAATCGATCCGATAACGACTGAGCAGGATGCGCAATCGCTGGCCGCCGCGCGTGTTAGCGTCTGACTCTATGGCCACCCTCGATCACGTCGACCTCGAGCTGCTCGCCGCACTCTCGGAGGACCCGCGCGCGACCGTCGTCGCCCTCGCAGAGCGGCTGCGCCTCTCGCGCAACACGGTGCAGGCCCGCATGGCCCGTCTCGAGCGCGCGGGCGTCTTCCACTCGTTCGAGCGCGCGATCTCCACCGAGGTGCTCGGCTTCCCGCTGCAGGCGTTCCTGTCGATCGGCGTCCGCCAGCCCCAGCTCCCCGTCATCACCGACGAGCTGCGCCGCATCCCCGAGGTCGTCCAGGTCTACGGCGTGAGCGGGCAGGTCGACCTCCTCGCCCTCGTGGCGTGCCGAGATGCCCGCCACCTGTTCGACGTCGACGCGCGCATCCTGTCGGTCGACGGCGTCGAGCGCACGGAGACCTCGCTCGTCATGAGCGAGGCCATCCCCTACCGCGTCACGGGGCTCATGGAGCTCGCCCGCCGCGAGCGCTGATCACCCCTCGGCGAGGAAGTCGCGGATGGCCGCGGCCGCCTCGGCGGGCTTCTCGTAGTGGATGAGGTGCCCGACCCCGGTGATCTCGACCAGCCGGGCGTCGGGGAACAGGCCGCGGAGCGTCCGCTCGGCCTCGATGGGCGTGATGTCGTCACGGTCGGCCGCGATGAGGAGGGTCGGCTGCGCGACGGCCGGCGCGGAGGCGCGCACGTCGTGCGACACGCTCGTGACGAAGGCGTCGCGCAGCGCGTCGCGGTCGGCGAAGCCGGAGAAGTAGCGGTCGTGCTGATCGTGGATCCAGCGCCGCAGCGCACGGTCGTGCGTCTTCGCCATCGCGATGCTCATGACCCGCACGATGGCGGGATGGCGGAGGATCGCGGTCCCGAGCTTCTCGGGAAGGCGGGCCCCGGCGTCGTAGTAGAGCACGGCGAGGCGTGTGAGCAGACCGCGCGGCCCCTCCAGCGCCGGCGCGCCGATGGGGTTCACGAGCACGAGGCGGGGCGTCGGGAGACCGCGGGCGACGGCCGCGGCCGCCACGATGGATCCGAACGAGTGGCCCAGCACGACGGCACCGGGCGCGACCTCTGCCGCGAAGGCCGTCAGCCACTCGGCGAACGCGTCGAGGTCGAGGGTCCGTCCCGGAAGCGGCGGCGTCTCGCCGAACCCCGGCAGGTCGGGCATGACGACGCGGATGCCGGGAAGATGCGCGACGACCGGCTCGAGCCCGTGGTGGTCGCCGCGGAAGCCGTGCACCGCGAGGATCGTCGTCTCGGCGTCAGGGGGGCCGTAGGTCCAGAACGCCGTCGGCGTGCCGAGCACGTCGATCTCGGCGCGGACGACGGGGATGCGCGAGAGCTGCTCGGCATACGGGGAGGCGACGGGCACCGACCGAGTCTAAGGGCGCGTCCTGGACGCGCCCGGGGTGGCTCCGCGCGATTGTCGGGAGCGCGCCCTACATTCGCTGTATGGCGACATCATGGCCGGATCCGCCGCCCCTGTTCTCCGTCGATGACGCGGGCGAGCGCCCCACCTGGTTCGGACGCCCCGCGTCCTCCCGGCCCACGCGCGCCGCGCGCCCGGCTCCCGCCGCGCTCGATCTCGTCTTCGAGGAGCCGCCCTCGGGCGGGCTCGCCCGACTGGGGGTGTTCGACCTCGAGACGACGGGAGTGGACGTCGAGGCCGACCGCATCGTCACGGCGTACGTGGGCCTTCTCGCCGCCGACGGCTCCGTCGTCCGCGAACGCCACTGGATGGCCGACCCCGGCATCGACATCCCGGAAGGAGCGACGGCCGTGCACGGCATCACGACGGCGCGCGCCAGGGCCGAGGGCCGACCGGCGGCAGAGGTCGTCGCCGAGGTCGTCACGGCGCTGCGCGAGATCTTCGCGGAGGGCGCGCCCGTCGTCGCCTACAACGCGCCGTTCGACTTCTCGATGCTCAAGCACGAGGCCGTGCGGCACGGTGTCGAGGCCATCGCATCGCCCGCCCCGGTCATCGACCCGCTCGTCGTCGACAAGACGTGGGATCGCTACCGGAAGGGGAAGCGCACGCTCGAGATCGTCGCCGCGCACTACGGCGTGGCGCTCGAAGGCGCCCACGACGCATCGGCCGACGCCGTGGCGGCGGGCCGTCTGGCGCTCGCCATCGCGGAGCGGTACGCCGACCTCATGCCCGACGACGTCGGCGAGCTCCACGCGCGTCAGGTCGGATGGGCGCGCGAGCAGGCGGCGAGCCTCACGGAGTACTTCGTGCGCATCGGCCGCATCGACGCGAGCGAGGCGCTCGACGGCAGCTGGCCCATCCGCTGACGGTCAGGACGCCGAACGCGCGTCCCAATCGTCCCAGCGGTCCATGAGCAGCTGCACGGCCGCATGGAACTTGGCCGTCGCGGCCCCCGGTGCCGTGTCGCCGAAGTAGTGGCCCACCCAGTGCGCCAGGCGCTTCGTCGCCTCGGGGTCTGCGCGCACGCGGTCGACCTCGTCGACGATGCGCCGGGCGGCCTCCGGCTCGAGCCACTCGCACGCCGACAGGTACCCGCCCTCGTCGATCTCGGCCGCATGGTCGGCGGGGCGCGTGATGAGCAGCGGCTTCCCCGCGGCGAGCCGGTCGTAGACCATCGCGGAGATGTCGACGATCGCGACGTCGGCGGCGGCGAGCTGCCATCCGAGCTCCGGCCGGTCGTCGTAGACGTGCTGCGCCGACGGGTCCTGCTCGTTGGCCGCGCGGATGGCCTGGATGATGCGCTGGTTGGCTTCGCCGAACGCCGCGTCGACGACGCCGCTGCGCGGATGCGGGCGGTAGACGACTCGGTGGCGTCCCGTCGCGAGGAGCGCCGCCACGAGCTCGACGCCGTGCGAGAGGACGGAGCCGTAGTGCGCGGCGGGACGGTCGCCCTCCCACGTCGGCGCGTACAGCACGACCGTGCGCTCGTCGGGCGTGTAGGGCAGCGCGCCGGAGTAGTGGTCGGCCTGGGGGCGCCCGATCTCGATCGTGCGCCGGTCGACGTCGTAGTCCCACAGCACCCGCGTCAGGCGGTCGCGGGCGGCCTGACCGGCTACGAGCGCGTAGTCGTACGCCTTGTACTGGTTCGTCGTCATGTACATCTTGTCGGACTCGCCGTGGTTGATGAACACGTGCCAGCGACGGCCGTACCGGAACATCTGGAAGTTGCGCGTGTTCTGGTTGACGTAGAGCACGACGCGGATGTCCTGCGACTCGAGGAAGCGCTCTACGCTCAGCACGCTCGGCACGAAGGTCACGGGGAGGGCGCCGTCATCCAGGAGCGCACGGGCCCCGAGGGCGTTGCGCGCCATGACGACGACGGGCCACGTCTCCGAGAGCTCCTGCAGCGGCCGGTACCACTGCCGCATCTGGTACATGTTGACGTCGCCGTCGGCGAAGTACACCGCGATCCGGAAGCGGTGCGGCGTCAGCGGACGGGACGCGAACGCCCGCGCGGTGCGCTTCTGCAGCATGCGGGATGCGAGCGCCTTCCGCAGGAGACCGAACGACTTCCTCGCTTCACGCACCGCACCCACGCCTCCAGGCTACCCGCGGGCCGCGGCGGCCCCGGCATGGGATGATCGTCGAATGCGTAACGATCCTCCCGCGGGCCCGCGCGCGCCCCGGAGGGATGCGCCGCCCGCGGCGCCGGGCGTCTCCTTCGTCATGCCGGTGCTCAACGAGATCGACTACCTGCGGCGCGCCGTCGAGAGCACGCTCGCACAGGAGGTCGACGGGCCCGTCGAGCTCGTCCTCGCCCTGGGGCCGTCGACCGACGGCACGACCGAGCTCGCGCGCGCCCTCGCGGTCGACGACCCGCGCATCGTCCTCGTCGACAACCCGGCCGCCGACATCCCGGTGGGACTCAACGCGGCCATCCGCGCCAGCCGGCATCCGACGGTCATCCGCGTCGACGCTCACTCCGAGCTGTCACCCGGGTACGCCGCGCGTGCGCTCGCGACACTCGAGCGCACGCGCGCCGGCAACGTCGGCGGCATCATGCGGGCGGACGGCCGTACGCCCTTCCAGCGAGCCGCCGCATGGGCGTACAACTCCCCCATCGGCCTCGGCGGCGGCGCGTATCACGGCGGGTCGCGCGAGGCGGAGGCGGAGTCGGCGTACCTCGGCGTGATGCGCCGCGCCGTCCTCGACGACATCGGGCTCTTCGACGAGACCGTGCGCCGCGGGGAGGACTGGGAGCTCAACCTCCGCATCCGCTCGGCGGGCTACCGCGTGTGGTTCGACCCCGCCCTCTCGGTCACCTACTGGCCGCGGGAGAGCTGGGCACGCCTCGCGCGCCAGTTCCGCGCGACCGGCCGCTGGCGCGGGGAACTCTTCCGCCGCTTCGGACGGCGCAACTCCCTCAAGTACTTCGCCCCGCCCGTCCTCCTCGTCGTCCTGGCGCTCGCCGCCGTCGTCGGCGTGCTGCAGGCGACGGGCGTGCTCGCGGGAGCGGCGGCGGCCCTCGCGTCCCTCGTCTACCTGCCGGTCGCGGCCTACGCCCTGCTCGTCGCGGGCGTCGCCCTCACGGCGCGCGGCCCTCGACCGTTCGGGGCGAGGGAGCGCGTGTGGCTCGCCGCCGTGCTCCCGACCATGCACCTCTCGTGGGGGGCGGGGTTCGTCGTCGGCGCGATGCGCGGCGCCGACGACACGGTCGACACGTCGCGCCTGTCCGGTCGCAACACCCCGCTTCCCTGACGCCCGCCGTCAGGCGCCGGGGATCATCCCCTGGTCCAGGAGGCGGGAGACGACGCGCTCGGCCGCGCGGCCGTCCTCCCGTGCGTTGAATCGGCGCCGCCACGCCTCGTACCTGCCGGCGTAGGCCGCGGGGTCCGCTGCGAGCGCGGCAATGAGCTCCTCGACGTTCCGGACGACGGGGCCCGGCGCCCGGCGCTCGAGGTCGAAGTAGAAGCCTCGCAGCTCGCCCCGGTAGTGCTCGAGATCCGGGGCGAGGAAGTACATCGGCTTCCCCGTGACGCTGAAGTCGAACATGATCGACGAGTAGTCGGTCACGAGCTCGTCGGCGGCGAGCAGCAGCTCCGCCGTGTCGGGGTACGCCGTGACGTCGATGACGCGCGGACCCTCGAGATCGTGTCCGGGGATGAGGGTGCGGGAGTGCCCGCGGACGAGCACGACGGCGTCGACGTCGACAGCGAGGCGGGCGGGGTCGAGGTAGTCGACGATCCGCTCGCGGTCGTCGCGCCACGTCGGCGCGTACAGGACGACGCGCTCCCCCTCGCGGATGCCCAGCCGCCGGCGGACGGCGGCCGCGTCGCCCGTCACGAGCGCGTCGTTGCGGGGATACCCCTCCACCCAGACGGGGCGCCGGAGGAACGCGTACGCCCGCGAGAGGATGCCCGCCGCATACGGGTTCTGGGCGAGGAGCACATCCCAGCGGCGCGACTCCTTGACGATCGCGCCCCAGCGACGCGGCGCGAAGCCGCGGCGATGCAGCGCGAGCCGCTTGAGCGGCGTGCCGTGCCAGGTCTGGAGGACGCGCTGGCCCGGACGGCGCGCGAAGGTCCTGCGCAGCCAGTCGTTCACGACGAGCAGGCGCGAGACGCTGCGGGCGCGCCACCACTCCGGGCTCCCCTCGACGACCGCGATGGCACCGTCCGGCACGGCCACGGAGAGGTCGACGACGCTCCAGTAGCGCACCACCTGCGGCGCGCGGCGGGCCAGCTCGCGGTCGATCGCGAGCGGATTGCAGCTCGCGTTGCGCCCGTAGAAACTCTCGAAGAAGACGGCGTCCTCGAGCGGCGCCGTGTGCGAGATGTACCGTCGCTCGAGCGCGCCCTGCGCCTCCGGCTCGTCGTAGACCGGGTCGACAGGCGGTCCGACCCGCAGCCGTCCGCCCTCGAGCCCCGCACGCAGGCCCGGCAGCAGCCGCACCGGGAGGGTCGTCGGCACGTCGACGCCGTCGATCGAGACGCGGTACTCGCCGGACGGGAGCGGCAGCTCCTCGCCGCCCCATCGCGCCGCGGTGAGGGGGAACCGCGCCTTCCAGGTGCGGCCGCGTCCGGTCATCCGCGCCGACACCCGCACGCGGGCCCCTTCCAGGACGGCGGACGCGGGGCGCTCGCCTTCGCCCTCCACGACGAGGAGCGGGCCGTCCGGCTCGAACCGGGCAGTCGTCATGGTCTTCCTCTCCTGCGCGCGGCGCGCGCCTGGATGGCCGCGTAGACGCGGCGGGCGTTCCCTCCATCGCGGAAGGCGTGCACGCGTGCGCTCAGTCTCGCAGACCGCTCAGCGCCCTCCGCGAGCAGCGCCGGGTCGCCGAGGACCGCGTCCAGCCGCGCGAGCGCGTCCGCCCACGTGCGCGCCGCATCGTCGCCGGCGGCGTCCTCGTACCGCCCGTAGAAGCCGCGACGCGCACGGTACTCCTCCAGGTCGGGCGCGAGCGCGATCACGGGGAGCGGCACGAGACCCGCGTCGTACAGGAGCGACGAGTAGTCGGTGACGAGCGCGTCGACGCCGGGGAGCGCAGCCGTGACGTCCCGCAGCCGATCGGCGCCGAGATCGCGCACGCGGTCGGTGGGGAACGGAGGGGCGTACGAGCCGGCGCCGAGGCGGTGCGAGCGGACCAGCAGGAGGGCGTCGCGGCGGTCGAGCATGTCGACGATCGCCCGCCACTCCCCCGTCGACGGCACAGCCGGATCGGGCGCGCCGTCGCGCCAGGTGGGGGCGTAGAGGACAAGGCGCGTCGTCGAGCGGAACCCTCCGGCGACGCGGGCGAGGAGCACGCGCGCCTCGCGCCTCCGGTCGCCGGGGTCGCCCGCGCTCAGCACGTCCACGCGAGGCTCGCCCGTCACCACGATGCGGTCGTCCGGCAGCCCGAACGCCGATTCGAGCCGCCCGCGCACCAGGTGGGAGGCCGCGGGGAGGAGCGCGATGCGTCGCTGCGCCGCGCGGTAGAGCAGGCGGATGGCGCCGCGGACGAGCGGGACGTCGGGCAGCGCGCCCGTGCGGAGGGTCTCCGCGGAATCGAGCCCGATCCGCTTCAGCGGGATACCGTGCCACAGCTGCACGAGGAGGCCGCCCGAGACGGCGTAGGGGTTGACGTCGCCCGTGCCGAAGCCGACGACGAGCACGCCAGCGCGCGCCGTCTCCCAGTACCCGCGCCATGACGACCGGCGCACGACGCGGAGGCCGGCGGCACGCGCATCGCGGGCCTCGTCCGCGGTCGCGGCGACCCAGACCGTCCGCCGCCCGTCGGAGGCCGCGATCCTCTGCACCGCGAGCGGGCCGTCCCCGACGCCCGCCCCGCAGCCGAAGGCCCACGTCGAGCCGCGCGGGATGACGAGGGTGCCGAGGCGGCCGAGGGCGTACAGCGGGATGCGGGCGATCTTGGCCGCGTTGCCCGCACCGAACGAGAAGGACGCCACCCCACGAGCGTACTCGTGCGGCGGCGTCCTCCTCGTCGTCCCGCCCCGTCCGGACGGGACGACGGTCACTCGAGCGTGCCGAGCGTCACCGTCGCGGTGCGCTCCTCGCCGTCGCGGACGAAGGTCACGGTGGCCTCGCTGCCCGCAGCGGCGGCGCGCACCTGGGCGGTGAGGTCGATCGCGTCGTTGACGGACGCCCCGTTGAACGCGGTGACGATGTCGCCCGCCTCGAGTCCGGCGGCCTCCGCCGCGCCGCCCGACACGACGTCGGCGATGTAGGCGCCCGTGATCGTCGCGCCCTCGACCTGGCTCGATGGCTGCACGCTCGCGCCCAGCAGGCCGTGCGTCGCGGCGCCGGTCTCGATGATCTCGTCCGTGACGCGCTGGACCACGTTCGACGGGATGGCGAAGCCGACGCCGATCGATCCGGACTCCTCGGAGCTCGAGGTCGCGGTCGCGATGGCGACGTTGACGCCGATGAGCCTGCCCTCGCTGTCGACGAGCGCGCCGCCGGAGTTCCCGGGGTTGATGGCCGCGTCGGTCTGGATGACGGAGATCGCGATCGACTCCGTGGCCGTCTGCTGCTCCTCCTGGCCGGGGATGTCGAAGTACCACGGGCTGGACTCGTCGCCCTGGCCGTCGTCGCCCTCCGTGCTGTCGCCTTCCGGCGCCGCGGACGAGGCGATCTCGATGCTGCGGTTGAGGGCGCTGACGATGCCCGTCGTGACGGTGTTGGCGAGCCCCAGCGGGGCGCCGACCGCGACGGTCGTGGCGCCGACGTTCAGCTCCGACGAGTCGGCGAACTCGATCGGCGTCAGGTCGCTCGCGCCGTCCAGCTTGATGACGGCGAGGTCGTACGTCGGGTCGGTACCGACGACGGTCGCGTCGTAGATGCGGCCGTCGCTCGTCGTCACGCGGATGGCGGCGTCGCTCTCGGCGCCACCGAGGGTCACGACGTGCGTGTTCGTCACGACGTAGCCGTCGTCGCTCAGCACGACGCCCGAGCCGCTGCCCGATGCCGACGCGCCCGAGACCTCGATGGTGACCACGCTGGGCAGCACCTCGGTCGCGACGGCCGTGGCCTCGTTGACCGACCCGGGGTTGTTCACGGTGATGCTGGAGGGAGAGCCGCCCGAGGAGGACGCGACGGTGGTGGAGCCGCCCCACAGCGCGTTGCCCGCCCACGAGCCGCCGAATCCGGCGGCTCCGCCGACGAGGGCCGCGGCAAGGATGGCCGCCGCCACGCGACCGGAGCCCTTCTTCCGCTCCTTCACGGGGGCGGGCGCCCACGCGTAGTGCTGGCCGTAGGGCTGCGTCTCGCCGTCGCGAGGGAGCGGCGCCGTCGGCTGGGTGTCGGCCGCCGGCCCGAAGGCCGCGCCCGGCAGGGACGAAGCGGGCTGCTGCGGCGCGGCGCCGTAGCCCGTCGGCGGCGCGGGCCGCGGCGGGATGCTCGTCGGGTTCGGGTACGGGTACGCGGCGGGCGCGGCCTGCGCGCGGGCCGCGGGGTCCTGAGGGGTCTGGTCCGGGGTTTCGCCGGAACGCTGGTCGTCCATGGGTGCTCCTTCTTCCACGTCCCCCTCAGAGTGTTCCCGCAGCCTGTGCGCTTCCTATGTCGCGGGTATGGCCGCTCCGTGACTTCCCGGACCGGTACCCTGACCGGGTGCGAGACATCCCGGGCGCCTGGAGGCGGACAGCTGGAGGGGCGGGGCTCCTGGGAGCCGACGGGGCCGTCGCCCCCACGATCTTCGCAGAGATGTCGGCTCTCGCGGCCTCGACGGGCGCGATCAACCTCGGTCAGGGCTTCCCCGACGAGGACGGGCCGGCCGAGGTGCTCGAGGCCGCCCGTGCCGCGATCGCCGCGGGGGCGAACCAGTACCCGCCGGGGCGCGGCCTCCCCGACCTCCTCGAGGCCGTCGCCGAGCATCAGGCGCGGCACTACGGCATCCGCCTCGACCCCGGCAGCGAGATCCTCGTGACGGCGGGCGCGACGGAGGCGATCGCGGCCACGCTGCTCGCGCTGTGCGATGGGCCGGACGACGAGGTCGTCGTCTTCGAACCGCACTACGACGCGTACGCCGCGTGCGTGGCTCTCGCCGGGGCGAGGCTGCGGACGGTGCCGCTGCGGTGGCCGGACTTCCAGCCCGACCTCGACGAGCTCGCGCACGCCGTGACGGACCGCACGCGGATCATCCTCGTGAACGACCCGCACAACCCGACGGGCGCCGTCTTCTCCGCCGCCGTGCGCGAGGAGATCGTGCGGCTCGCCCACCGCCACGACGCGTTCATCGTCACCGACGAGGTCTACGAGCACCTCGTCTTCGACGCCCCGCACACGCCGATCGCGACGCTGCCCGGTGCGGCCGAGCGCACACTGTCGATCTCGTCCGGCGGCAAGACGTTCCGCACCACCGGGTGGAAGATCGGATGGCTGTCGGGCCCCGCCGACCTCGTCACGGCGGTGCTCGCCGTCAAGCAGTTCCTGACGTACGTCGGGGGCGCGCCGTTCCAGCCCGCCATCGCGACGGGCCTGCGGCTGCCGGAGTCCTTCTTCACGGGCATCGCCGACGACATGCGCGCCAAACGCGACGTGCTCGGCGCGGGACTGCGCGCCGCCGGGTTCGGCGTCTCGACGCCCAGAGGGTCGTACTTCACGGTCGCCGACGCGGCGCCGCTCGGCGCGGTCGACGCGCGGGCCTTCTGCCTCGCGCTCGCGGACCGCGCAGGGGTGGTGGCCATCCCCCTCACGGCGTTCGCCGCGCCTGAGCGTCGGACGCCCTACGCGACGCTCGTCCGCTTCGCGGCCTGCAAGCGGATGGATGTCCTCGAGGAGGCGGCCCTGCGGCTCGCGGCGCTGTGAGCGCTCAGCGCGGTGCGACCCGGTACCGGCGCAGCGCGAGGGCGGGGTTCACCCGGCGCACGTTCTCGACGACGGCCGCATCGGCGAACGCGACCGCGACGTCGGTCGCCGTGCCGACGCTCGCGATCGCCGTCCCCTGCGGGTCGACGACGAGCGAGTTGCCCACCGCGAGCGGGGGCGTATGGTCGGCGGCCGCGAGGTACATCGTGTTCTCGATGGCGCGCGCCGTCGCGAGCGTGCGCCAGTGATGCTCCTTGAGCGACCCGCGCACCCACTGGGCGGGGACGAGCGCGACGTGCACGCCGGCATCGGCGAGCACGCGGGCCGACTCGGGGAAGCGCAGGTCGTAGCAGGTCATGAGCCCGAACCGCAGCCCCTCGACGTCGAACGTCTCGGGAGCGGACAGGTCGCCGGCCTCCACCCAGTCGGACTCCCGCTGGCCGAAGGCGTCGTACAGGTGCGCCTTCCGGTAGACCGCCCGGACGCCCGACGCGTCGACGGCGATGACGGCGTTGCGCACCCGGCGGCCGTCGGTGCGCTCCAGCAGCCCCGCGACGACGATCGCGCCGGTCTCCTCCGCGACCGCGCGCAGGTGCGACGAGAACGGACCGTCGAGATCCTCGGCGTGCACGGCGAGCGTCGCGTCGAAGGGGTCGACGAAGTACGAGGAGTACTCCGGGAGCACCACGACGTCGGCGCGGCGCTCCACCGCCGTGCGCACGAGGTCCGCCACGGCCTCCCGGTTGGCGTGAGCGTCCGCTCCGGGTGAGAACTGGGCGACGGCGACTCCGACCTGCGGCATGCCGCCAGCCTAGCGGCGCGCGCGCAGCGCGAGCGGCACGGCGACCCACAGCACGACCACGAGGACGCCGAGCGCACCGCCCGCCGTCCACGCCGCCTGCTCCCCCACGACGACGTCGAAGACGAACGCGAGGACGCCCACGAGGAGCGCCGAGACGACCGCCATCGCCGTCACGAGCGCGATGTGCCCGACCCGCACGATGAGGCCCTTGCGTCCTTCGCGGAAGAGCACGCGATGCAGGGCGACGGGTGCGAGCGCGATGACGGCGCTCACAGCCGACAGGACGACGAGCACGAGGTAGAGCACGCGCTGCGCGTCGTCGAGGTCGGCGAACGCCGGCTGGAAGGCCAGGGCGAGGAGGAAGCCCGTGAGGATCTGCGTGCCCGTCTGCAGCACGCGCAGCTCCTGCAGCACGTCGGTCCAGTTCCTGTCATACCGCTCCGCCTCGGATTCGCCGGGCCGCAGTCCCTCCGCCGCACTCATGCGGCCATCCTCCCGCGCCACGCCCGGGTTCACCATCCGGACGCCTCGATTCGACGCGGCGGCCATCCCGGGTTAAGCTGGAGGAGTGGCGCGGGGTGGAGCAGTTCGGTAGCTCGCTGGGCTCATAACCCAGAGGTCGCAGGTTCAAATCCTGTCCCCGCAACAAGGAGAAGGCCCGGATCCTCGGATCCGGGCCTTCTGCGTTCCCCCGCCGATTCGACACACGCCGGTTCCCGTGCTAGTGTTGTCCCTTGTGCCGCGGGGTGGAGCAGTTCGGTAGCTCGCTGGGCTCATAACCCAGAGGTCGCAGGTTCAAATCCTGTCCCCGCAACAAGAAGAAGGCCCGGATCCTCGGATCCGGGCCTTTCCCATTGCCTAAGCGAGAGCGACCTCCGTTCTCACTCTCCCTTGGCTCATCGGCGAGCGGTTCGACGGGCGGCGCGCCGCCGGCTAGGAGCAGCGTGAGCGCCAGCGCCCCGCTCTCCGCCGCAGCCCCTGCCTGCGTGGAACATCAACACGGCGAGTCTCTTGATCGACGCTGGTGCTGTCGAGGCTCGCCCCGGTCTCCATTCGGGTCGAGACTCCCACGATGACGCCGCAGCAGGTGGCCGACGAGCTCGGCATCTCGCGCACGACGGTTGGCCGCCGCATCGAGGTCGGCGAACCGCGCTTCCCCCAAGCGCGAGAACCACAACCTCATCGCGGCTCCGGACCCTTCACGGGTCGCAGCCGCTCACCAACCTCCGCTCCCTCGAGCACGTCCGGACGAATCAGTACAGCAGCGCCGAGGATCTCGATGCCCAGCAGATGACCTCCTGCGTCGAAGTCGAGGATGATCTCGCCGCCGTGCGGGCCGGCGATGCCTGCGATCTGCCGCACGGCCTCGCCGGAGCCGGGACCTGGTCCCACCGGGATGTACGCCGCGTCTGCCTCGGAGTCGAACCGAACGCTCATACCAATGACGCTAAGGCAAAAGGGAAGCCCGGAGGCTTCACCGCTCAAGTCGGGAGAGGCCAGATCCGGAGACTACCCCACGAGTGAAGGTCGACTGCGAGCCAGTCACGAGCAAGCGGCCGCTCTCGACCATGCTGGTTCGCAGGATCGCCGAAGGACCTACTCGAACGCCGCCTCACAGCGCCCCGGACTTGCGAGGATCTTGTACGTCTGGGATCGAGACCTCGCTGCGGCGATCTTCGCCGACATCGCGATAGTCGAGGTGGCCTTGCGAAACCCGATCCACCGCGCCGTATCTACGAAGTACGGTGACCGTTGGGGAAGCGCGGTGGCGCGCTCCGGCGCCGGCGCCTCACGACGGTCAGAGTGTCGAGCGAGACGGGCGATTCCATGGCTGCGCCGGCGCTGCCGACGGCAACGCTGTCGATGTCCTCGGGCGCGGCAGGTCCTCGCCTCATCCGCGACCGTCGGAGAGACGAGGACAGAGGGAGATGAAGTGGCGCCGGATGCGACGGCGCCCCGCAGGCCGAGCCTGCGGGGCGCCGTCGGGCGGGGTCACTCCCCCGTGGCGTCCTCGAACGCGAGCAGACGCTCGAGCGCGTCGGTGAGCTCGGCGTCGGCCTCGGCGTAGGCCACCATGTCGCCGGCCTCGAGCGCCGCCTGCTTCTCGTTCAGCGCCGTCTGCGCGTCCGCGAGAGCCGCCTCGTACGTGTCGGTCGACGGCGCCGAGGGCTGCGGCGTCGGATCGGTCGACGGCTCCTCCGTCGATCCCTCGTCGATCGGCTGCTCGGTGTCGGGGTCGACGGGCGTGACGTCGGAGTCGCCCGTCTCCGCGCCGGACTCGCCGCCGAACAGCGCATCGAGCGACTCCGCGAGAGTGTCCTCGAACGCGAGCTGGTCGCCGAAGGCCACGAGCACCTTGCGCAGCAGCGGGTAGGACGTGCCGCTCGTCGACTGCACGTAGACCGGCTGCACGTACAGCAGGCCGCCGCCGACGGGGAGCGTCAGCAGGTTGCCCAGCTGCACGTCGGACGAGCCGATCGTGAGGATGTTCATCTCGTTCGCGATCGCCGAGTCCGAGTCGAACGAGTTCTGCACCTGACCGGGTCCGGGGACCGTGGTGTCGGCGGAGATCTCGAGCATGGTCAGCTTGCCGTACTCGTCGCTCACCGCGCCCGCCTCCGAACCGGCATCGGAGTCGACGGCGAGGTACCCCATGAGCACATTGCGCGACCCGCCGTCGGGGATGAACGTCGTGAACATCGAGAACGTCGGCTCCTCCTCGTCGGGCATGCGCATCGAGAGGTAGTACGGCGGCTGGAGCGCCTGGTCGTTCGTCGGGTCGTTCGGCGTCGTCCACGCGTTGTCGCGCTGGTAGAACGCCCGCGCGTTGTCGACGTGGTACGTGCCGAGCATGGCCCGCTGCACCTTGAACAGGTCGGTCGGGTAGCGGACGTGGCTCATGAGCTCGCCCGACATCTCGTCGATCGACTTCAGCGTGGACGGGTAGATGTTCTGCCACGTCTGGAGGACCGGGTCCTCCTCGTCCCACGCGTACAGCGTGACGGAGCCGTCGTACGCGTCGACCGTCGCCTTCACCGAGTTGCGGATGTAGTTGATCTCGTCGATGAGGAGGTTGGGCGTCGGGTTCGTCGAGTCGCTGATCGCCTGCGACAGGCTCACCTGCGAGGAGTACGGGTACGTCGCGCTCGTCGTGTAGCCGTCGACGATCCAGACGATGCGGCCGTCGACGACCGACGGGTACGGGTCGCTGTCGAGCGTCAGGTAGGGCGCTGCCTTCTGCACGCGCGTGAGCGGGTCGCGGTCGTACAGGATCTGCGAGTCCTCGTTCACGTAGTCCGAGAAGAGGATCTGCTCGGACTGGAACTTGAGCGCGTACAGGATGCGGTGGAAGAAGCTGCCGACGCTCGGTCCGCCGTCGCCCTCGAACGTCGTGTTCGTCTGCGAGGCGCCCTCCTCGCCGGCGGGGTAGTCGAGCTCGACCGGCTCCGTGCCCTCCGGGGCGCCCACGATCGAGTACGCCGGGTTGCTCTCGCCGAAGTAGACGCGAGGCTCGTACTCGAGGTCGGACAGGATGCCGCTGGAGGGGATGTTGCTCTCGATGAAGACGGGCTCGCCCTCGTTCGTGCGCTCGTTGCCCTTCGCCGCCACCATCCCGTAGCCATGGGTGTAGACGAGCGTCGTGTTGTTCCACGTCTGCGCGTCGGCGTCGAGCTGGCCGAGGTCGAGCTCACGCACGGCGACGACCGTGTCCTGCGTCTCGCCGTCGACCTCGTAGCGGTCGACGTCGAGCGTGTCCTGGAACCCGTAGTACGCGCGGAACTGCTGCAGCTGCTGCACCGTGGGGCTGATCACCCCCGGATCCATGAGGCGGATCGAGGCCGTCGTGTCGGCGTCGTCACGCAGCTGGCCGGCCTCGGCGTCGGTCTCGGCCGCGAACGGCACCGTCTCGATGCCGTCGAGCCCGTACGCGGCGCGCGTCGCGTCGACGTTCTTCTGGAAGTAGTCGAGCTCATACGCCTGCTCGTTGGGGCGCACCTGGAAGGTCGTGACGGCCCACGGGTATCCGACGCCCACGACGAGCGAGGTCACCACGAGGAGCGCGGTCGCGATGAGCGGGTACCGCCAGCGCCCGATGATCGCCGTGACGAAGAACAGCAGGGCGACGAGCGCCGCGACGATCGCGAGGATGGTCTGCCCGGGGATGACGGCGTTCACGCCCGCATAGCCGGGCCCCGTGATGCGGTCGCCCTGGTCGACCATGGTGTAGAAGCGGTCGAGCCAGATGCTCGCGGCCTGCGCGAGCAGGTAGAGACCCGCCGTGATCGCCAGCTGGATGCGGGCCGGCTTCGAGATGCGCAGCTCGCCCTGCCCGATACGCACCGAGCCGTACAGATACGACACGAGCGCCGTCACGAGGAGGCAGATGAGCACGACCGCGAGAACGAAGCCGACGACGGCCGCGTAGAACGGCATGGCGAACATGTAGAAGCCGGTGTCGAGGCCGAACTGCGGGTCGGCGTCGCCCGTGGCGGTGCCGTTCGCCCACAGCCATGCGGTCTCCCACTGCGACGACGCCGCGAAGCCCGCGAAGAAGCCGAAGAACACGGGGATGCCCCACATCGCGAGGCGACGGAGGGGCTCGACGACCTCCTGATAGCGGTCGAGCTGCGAGCTGAGACGCGCGTAGACCGGACGCAGGCGGTAGGCGAGGAAGATCGCCAGCCACACCGGCACGGCCATCCCGGCGAAGCCGATCGCGAACATGATGACGCGCGCCGTCCACTGCGTGAGCAGCACCGACTCGAACTCCAGCTGCTGGTACCAGAGGAAGTCCGTGTACAGCGAGGCGAAGGCGAAGAAGGCGACGACGAGCGCGGCGATGACCGCCAGCGAGATCGTCACGATTCTTCGGAAGGGGGACGGAGTCGTGGCCGGAGTCGGCGCCGAGGTCGAGGTCACCATGCCATCCTAGGCATGCACCGCCCGGGCATCGCCCGGACAGAGGCAACGCTCAGCCAGTCGTGCAGGTGGGCAGCGCGTCGGTCTCGCCCGACGCGATCGCCTCCACGGCGGCGAGGGCGTCGTCGAGGGTGGAGATGGAGAACACCTGCAGGCCCTGCGGGATGTGCCCGACGACCTCGTCGCAGTTCTCGGCCGGTGCGAGGAACCAGTCGGCGCCGGCGCCGGATGCCCCGTACAGCTTTTGGCGGATGCCGCCGATGGCCCCGACCGTGCCCGCGGCGTCGATCGTGCCCGTGCCGGCGATCTCCTCGCCGCCCGTGAGCGAGCCCGGCGTGAGGGTGTCGATGATGCCGAGGGCGAACATCGTGCCGGCGCTCGGCCCCCCGACGTCCTCCAGCTGGATGGTGACGTCGATCGGGAAGTCGAACGCGGTCGTGAGATAGACCCCGATCGCCCAGGAGGTCTCCCCGTCGGCCTCCACCTCGTCGGGGACGATCTCGACGTCCTGCTCCGCCCCGTCGCGCTGGATCGTGAGGACGACGGCGTCGCCCTCGCCCGCCGCGATGATCTCCTTCAGTCCCTCGACGTCCGACACCGGCTCGCCGTCGGCCGCGACGACGACGTCGTCCTCCGCGAGCACGCCGGCCGCGGGCGACTCGTCGCTCGTCGGTCCCACCACGCGCAGGTGCGCACCCACGTCGTAGCCCAGCTGCGTGAGCGCCGCCGCGGTCGCCTCGGCCTGAGAGTCGACCATCGCCACGGCGTTCTGCTCCTCGCGCTGCTCGGTCGTCTGCCCTTCCGGGAAGACGGAGTCGAGAGGCACGACGGCGCGGGCGGGGTCGAGCCACGCGAGCGCGAGCTCGAACCACGACGGCGTGCGCTCGCGGTTGCCGACGACCTGCACGGTCGTGAGATCGAGCGACCCCGACGTCTCGTAGGTCTCGGCGTCCGCGACCTCGATGAGCGGCACCTCCTGCCCGTCTGAGTCGACGACGCCGCCGATGGTGTCGTACACGGGACCCGGCTGCTGGATGACGAAGGACGTCGGGAGGAAGGTGATGACGACGAGCGCGAGGAGCGCGGCCGTGAGCGCCCAGATCCCCGCGACGGTGCGACGCGAAGCGGACGCCCCGCGCGTGCGCGCCGGCCGGGACTGATCGTCGATGAGGGTCACGGGCGTCCTTCGGCTGTCGTTCGCGGGTGGCGTAAGCGCATCCGCCCCGCCGCGGGAGGTGCGGCGACGGGCGCGATTAGCCTAGATCGGACAGAGCGAGACCGGCTGAAAGGCGGCTGACGTGGCAGACGACGACAGGACTCCGGAGGAGGAGTTCCAGGAGCTCATGCGCCGGCTCATGAGCGGCGGATCCCTCGATCCCGAGCATCTCGCCCGGATGGCGGGGATGCCGGTCGATCCGGCCGCGCTCGGCCAGCTGATGCAGCAGTTCCAGGGGATGTTCGCGGGAGCGCAGGACGGCGCGATCTCGTGGGATGCGACCCGGCGGCAGGCCCTGCACATCGCCAACCAGGACGGCCGCATCGTGACCGACGGCCAGAAGACCGACCTCGACCAGGCTTTCGCGCTCGCGGGCCTGTGGCTCGGCGAGGCGACGACGCTCTCGGCGACCGCGGAGGTCCCCCGCGTGGTCACGCGCGGGCAGTGGGTCGAGGAGACGCTGCCGGTCTGGCAGGAGATCGCGGAGCCGGTCGCGACGAGCATCGCTGACGCCCTCACCGAGGCGCTGCGCACGCAGGTGCCCGAGGAGATGCAGGAGCTCGTGCAGAACGCGGGCCGCCTCATGCGCGGCGTGGGCGGCACGCTGTTCGCCACCCAGCTCGGCCAGGTCGTCGGCAAGCTGTCGCTCGAGGTCGTCAGCGGCGCGGACGCCGGAGTCCCCGTGCTCGCCGCCGGAGCCGCGGTCATCCTGCCGCAGAACTTCGCCGAGCTCGGCGCGGGGCTCGAGATCCCCGACGACCAGCTCGCGCTCTACATCGCCGCCAGGGAGCTCGCCTCGGCGCGCCTCTTCCGTCACGCGAAGTGGCTGCGGCTGCACATCATGTCGCAGATCGCCGACTACGCGCGCGGCATCCACGTCGACGTCGAGGCGCTCGAGGACATGGCGTCGCGGCTCGACCCCTCCGACCCCGAGGAGCTGCGCCGCGCGCTCGAGAGCGGCGCCCTGCTGCCCGCACAGAGCGAGGCGCAGCGCGTGGCCCTCGAGCGCCTGGAGAACCTGCTCGCGCTCGTCGAGGGCTGGATCGACGTCGTCACGGCCGACGCGACGTCGCGCGTGCCCCATCTCGACCGGATCGCCGAGGCCATCCGCCGGCGGCGGGCGGAGGGCGGACCGGCGGAGGACGCACTCGGAGCGCTCGTCGGCCTGCGCCTGCGTCCGCGGCGCCTGCGCGAGGCCGCCGCGATGTGGCGCTCCGTCACCGACGCCGTCGGCATCGCCGCGCGCGACGGCCTGTGGGACTACCCCGACCTCATCCCCGACGCCTCCGACATCGACGACCCCGCCGCCCTCGTCGCGCGACTCGAGGCGACGGCGCGCGGGGAGGAGCCGGCCGCCGACGAGGTGGACGACGCGCTCGCCCGGCTCCTCGCGGAGGAGGCGGGCCGCTCGGACGAGCCGCCTTCGGACGACGACGAGCGCCCGGAGGGCGACCACCCGGTGTGAACCTCCTGTCCACAGGGGCGGCTCCGCCGGACGCCGTCGCCGCCCCTGTGGACAGCCGCCGCGCGGCCCGCGGAAGCGGAGCACAATCGCGCTATGGCGTTCCTCCTCCTCGACCCCGCGCGGCCGCCCCTGTGGCGCGACGAGGCGACGCTGCAGCTCGGGGTCGACTCCGACATCCGGGTCGTCGAGCCGGCTCCCTGGCAGCAGCGCCTCATCGCCCGGCTCATCGACGGCGTGGAGGACGACCCCGTCTCGCTCGGCTTCGCCGTGGGCGCCGAGCCGGCGGAGATCGAGTCGTTCCTGGCCGCCCTCGCGCCCGCGGTGCTCCGCCGCGCCGACCCCGCCGCCGTCCACATCGTGACGTCGGACACGGTCGCCGCGGAGACGGTGACGGCGCTGTGCACGGCGCTCGCCGGCTGCGGTTGGGCAGCCGAGTGGGTGCCGCCGCACATCGCCGGGAGCCGCGTCCCCGTCGTCCTGATCGCCCATCACGCCGTCGCACCCTCCGCATGGGCGCCGCTCATGCGAGCCGACGCCGTCCACGCGCCCGTCGTGTTCGCGGCCGAGCGCGCGGAGATCGGCCCCGTCGTGCGCCCGGGCGCAGGCCCGTGCCTGTCGTGCCTCGCGGCGCACGAGCGCGACCGCGACCCGGCGTGGCCCTCGCTCGCGGTGCAGCTGCTCGCGCGACCGCCCGCTCCCGTGCCGGACGCGCTCACGGTGAGCGCCGCCTGGATCGTCTCCGAGCTGCTGCGAGCCGATGCCGGCACGACGCGCTCCGCCGTCGTCAGGCTCGACGGGAGCCGCGAGTGGCGGAGCCGGCGCCCGCACGCAGAGTGTCTGTGCCGATCTCCGCGAGGAAGCGCGACGGCTCCCGCTGCAGTCGACCCGACGCCGATGCGCGCGGCCACGACAGCGAGAGCGATCGGCGCGCGCGCGTGATCCCGACGTAGGCGAGGCGCCGCTCCTCGTCCACGCCCTCGAGGGAGGTGGCGTACGAGATCGGCAGCAGCCCCTCGGCGAGCCCGAGGAGATGGACGTGCGGCCACTCCAGGCCCTTCGCCGCGTGCAGGGTCGACAGCGTCACCGTGCGCAGCGTCGGCTCGTGCTGGTCCTTCGCGCGCGCCATGAGCTGTTCCGTGAAGGCGCGCAGCGTCGTGCCAGGGGCGGCCTCCTCGGCGAGGCGCAGGATGGCCGCGCGCGCCTCCCACGCGTCTCGCAGCGCCCCGCCCGCCGCCGGGGCCTCGTCGCTGTGGCCGAGGCTGCGCAGCACGTCGCGGACGGTGTCGGCGAAGCCGCCGTCACCCGGGGAGATCGCCGCGCCGCGCAGCGCCATGACGGCCTGTCTGACCTCCGGCATGTCGAAGAACCGCCGCCCGCCGAGCACCGTGGTGGGTACGCCCCGCCGGGCGAGCGCGTCCTGGATCTCCGCGGACTGCGCATGCGCGCGGTACAGTACGGCGATGTCCGACGGCGCCGCCGTCTCCAGCTGGGCGACGATGGCGTCCGCGACGCCCTCCGCCTCGAAGTGCTCGTCGTGGTAGCCGGTCACGACCGGCACGTCGCCCGCCGCGGCATCCGGGGCGGGCTCGAGCCGGAGCGCACCGGGCCGCCCCCGCATGAGCGCGTTGGCGACGGCGATGACGGCGGGCGCCGACCGGTAGTTGCGCTCCAGCCGCACGACCGTCGCATCCGGGTAGCGGCGCTCGAAGTCGAGCAGGAACCTCGATTCCGCCCCCGTGAAGGAGTAGATCGTCTGGCTGGCGTCGCCGACGACGCACAGGTCGCGCCGGTCGCCGAGCCACAGGTCCAGCAGCCGGCTCTGCAGGGGCGACACGTCCTGGTACTCGTCGACCGTGAAGTGCCGGTACTGCTCACGCACGGCCCGCGTGACCTGCGGCTCGGCCTCGAGCATCCCCGCGCAGGCGAGCAGGACGTCCTCGAAGTCGAGCTGCCGGCGTTCGTCCTTGACGCGCTCGTACGCGCGCATGAGGTCCACGAGAGCCGACGGCGTGAGGGCGCCGACCGAGCGCTGGAGGGTCGCGTACTGCGCGATCGACCGCATCGTGACCTTGCGCCACTCGATCTGCGCCGCCACGTCGCGCAGCGTCGCCGTGTCGGGCCGGAGGCGCAGCCCGTCGGCGGCGTGCGCGAGGAGGCGGACCTTGTTGTCGACGATCGTGGGCGCGACATCGCCCGTCACGGTGGGCCAGAAGAAGTTGATCTGCGCGAGCGCCGCGGCGTGGAACGTCTTGGCCTGCACGCCCTCCACGCCGAGGGCGCGCAGGCGCCCTCGCAGCTCGCCGGCGGCCTTGGCCGTGAACGTCACCGCCATCACCCGGTTCGGCGTGTACGCGCCCGTGTCCACACCGTGCGCGATGCGGTGGGTGATGACGCGCGTCTTCCCCGCCCCCGCCCCCGCGAGCACCGCGACGGGGCCGCGCAGCAGAGAGGCCGCGCGCCGCTGCTGCTCGTCGAGGGCGTCGAGCGGGCTCACGCTCCCTCGTACCAGGAGCGGATGAGCCGGTGCGCGATCGACGCGGGCCCCGGGAGCGACACCTCGCCACGGCCCGCGAGTCCCTCTCCGATCTCGTCCCGCGAGAACCAGCGCACGGCGAGGATCTCCTCGCCGTCGGCGCGCGCCTCCTCGTCCGCGACGGTCGCGGCGTGGAACCCGAGCATGAGCGAACGGGGGTAGGGCCAGGGCTGCGAGCCGACGTAGCGGATGTCCGCGACGCGCACCCCCGCCTCCTCGGCGATCTCACGGTGGACGGCCGTCTCGAGCGACTCGCCCGCCTCGACGAAGCCCGCGAAGCACGAGTACATGCGGCCCTGCCACGCGGCGTTCGCGCCGAGGAGGAGGCGGGATCCGTCCTCGCTCGCGACGGCGACGATGACGGCGGGATCCGTCCGCGGGAAGTGCTCGCGACCGCACACGTCGCACACGCGCGACCATCCCGCCTGCATGCTCGTCGTCGCCCCTCCGCACGCCGGGCAGAACGGCGCGTCGACGAGCCAGCGGCCGATGGCGATCGCCGCGACGAGCGCCTCGAGCTCGCCGTCGGCGAGATGCGCGCCGACCTGGCGCAGTGCGGCCCACTCGGGGGCGGAATCGGGCCCCGGCGCGGCGAACGGCTCCCCGTCGGCGGCGAACGCGGCCACCACGACGGCGGCGCCCGTGCGGTCGCGGCCGAGGAACGCCCAGCGGGCGCCCTCCGCGACCGCCCGCGTCGGCACGAGCAGCAGACCGCCTTCGGCGACGGGCGCCGCATCGCCGCGGACGACCAGGGCGCGGGTCGCGGGATCACGCAGCAGAGCGTCGAGCAGGCCGGGCGCGATGCGCTCCCCCGCGCTCCTGTCGATCGTCAGCGGGGCGGCATGCGCGGCCATCCGGTACCTCTCTCACGGGCGTGGCGCGGGGGGACGGGCGCGACGTCGACCTAATCTGGTCTCCATGCCACGCTCCCTCCTCACTCTAGCCGCGGCCGCGACGGCCGCCGTGCCCGGTGCGGAGGTCACGGGCGTCCGCGCATTGACGTCGGGCGGAGCCGGCCGCAACAGCGCCGCGATCGCGACGCTCGCCGACGGCCGCGAGCTCGTCGTGCGGGTCCCCGTCGACGAGGCGGCCGAGCGGGAGCTCTCCGCCGACGTCGTGGCGCTGCGCGCGCTGACGTCCGGCGTCCGGCGGATCCTCCCGTTCGACGCGCCCGCCTTCCACGGCACCGTGCCGTTCGACGGCACCACGGCGGTCGTGACGTCGTACGTGCGCGGCGCGCAGGTGGAGCCCGCCGACATCCCCGCCGGCCGGGGAGCCGCGACCTCGATGGGCGCCGCCATCGCGGCCGTCCACTCGCTCCCGGGCTCCGTCGTGCGGTCGGCGGGTCTGCCGGTCCGCTCCCCCGAGCAGGCCAGGGCGGAGGTCGAGAGGGTGCTCGACGCCGCCGGCGCGAGCGGACGCGTCCCGGTCAGGCTCATGGTGCGCTGGCGCGAGGCGCTCGAGGACGATCGGCTGTGGGCCTTCGAGTCGGCCGTGAGCCTCGGCGGGGCGGCCTCCACGGCCTACGCCGTCGCCGACGACCTGGCCGGCGTGGCGAAGGTCGCCGGCGTGCTCGACTGGCACGGCCTGTCGATCGACGACCCGGCGCTCGATCTGCGGTGGACGGCGTCCGCACCGCGCTCGGCCGACACCATCCTCGAGACCTATGCCGTCGCGGCGCACCGTGCCCCCGATGCCGCGCTGCGCGTGCGCGCACGCCTGCACGCCGAGCTGGAGTTCGCGCACTGGCTCGTGCACGGCCTCGAGACGCACCGGCCCGATGTGGTGGACGACGCCGCGGCGCTGCTCGAGTCGCTCTCCGACGGGGTGCGCGACGATCGCCTGCTGGCAGGCATCGCCGCCGGCTCGTCCGACGTCGACGACGCCCTCGCCGCGATCGACCGCGTGCCCGATACCGCCGCCGCGCCGCCGTCGGCCGACACGTCGATGCAGACCGACGCGTACGATCCGTCCCTCCTCTCGCTCGACGCCGAGGTCGGCTGGGACGCGCCGGAGCCGGAGGCGCACCCCGACGACGTGCGGACGGGCGCCGTTCCCACCGAGACGGTCCCCGAGATCCGTCTGCCGTCCGCGCAGCCGGCCGACGACGCCGCGAACGCAACCGTGCCGCTCGACATGGACGAGCTCATCGCGCTCGAGCGCGAGACCGAGCGGCGACGCCACCAGGGGTAGCGCCACCGCCCGCCGCGGAGCGCGCGCCGACCGGCCGCCCCGGCGACGAGCCCGTCGTCAGCGGCGGGGCGATCCCTGGGCGGCGTGCCAGCGGCGCGCCACCTCCTCCGCGGTGAGGGGCCGCTCGTCCCTCAGCACGAGGTCATCGGGCACGTAGTACAGCGCGACGTCGATGCGGTCGAGCGGCACGTCGTGACGCCGCGAGTACGCGAGGCGGTAGAGCGCGAGCTGGAGCATCCGCTCCTCCCGCTCCTCGGGGGTGCGCGGCGCGCGCCCCGTCTTCCAGTCCACGATCTCGATCCGGTCGCCCCTGGCGTAGACGGCGTCGAGCTTGCAGATGACGATGTGCCGCGGGGCGCCGTCGACGGCGGGGAGCGGGAAGTCGATCTCGGACTCCACCTCGAGGGGCTCGAGTCCTGCCCACTCGCTGCGCAGGAACACGGCGCGGAGCGTGTCGAGCGCCGCCTCGTCGTCCGCCGACACCTCGGTCGTCGGACCGGCGGCGTCCTCCCACCCCTCCTCGTCGCTCTCCCACAGCGCATCGTCGATCGACGCCCCGGCGCCGGCGGCGCCCGATCGCTGCTCCACCCACTGATGGAACAGCGTGCCGATGCGGGTCTGCCGGTAGGGCCGTTCGGGAAGCGGCCGTGCGATCGCGGCGACCGTGCCGCCGAAGTCCCCGACGTAGTCCTTGAAGCGCGAGGCCGGGATGCGCGTGGGGACGGCGAACGTCCTCCCCCGCTCGCGCTCCGCCCGCTCCGCGAGCAGGCGCGCGAGCTGCGGCGAGGGCGCGGCCTCCGGCGCCGCGCGCACGAGGTCGGCCGCCTCCGCGACGCGCGCACGGCGGGCGCCGAGCGGGTCGAGGGGCCACTGCCGCGTATGCGCGGCTCCGTCGTAGGGGTTGTTCTCGGGGTCGGTCCCGGGGATCGGAGGCAGACCGAGCGCCGCCATCGTCTCGACGAGGTACGGGCTCGGCGTGCGCGGGGTCTTCTGCCCCGCCCAGTGGGCGCCGGTGAGCAGGAGGTCCGACCGGGCGCGCGTGATCGCGACGTAGGCGAGCCGCCGCTCCTCCGCCTGCTGATACGAGCGGTACGCGTCCTGGAAGCGGTGGAGCGCCCCGCCCTCGGGGCGCGCCTTCGTGACCCCGCTCGCGAGCGCGTCGAGCGCGGCCTTGCGCCGCTTCGCCGGGTCGTCGCCCGCCAGTCGCATCTCGGCGTCCGGATCCCACGAGAAGCGCGGGAGGGCGGCGGCGTCGCCCCGCAGCTCGAACGGCAGCGCGCCGAACCCGAACCATCCCGACGTGTCCTTGGGCGTGCCGGGGAGCTCGCCGTCGACGAGCCGGACGACCGCGACCGCATCCCACTCCAGTCCCTTGGATCCGTGGATCGTGAGGAGCTGGACGACCCCCGGCTCCGGCGGCTCGGGACGCGGCATGAGCTCGTCGGCGCGTTCGGCGCGTTCGAGCCAGGCGAGCAGGCTCCCGATCGTGCCGCGCTCGTCGGCGGAGAGGAAGGCCCTCACCTCGTCGACGAACGCGCGCAGCTGCAGCCCCGCGACGCGGGCGGGCCCGCGCGACTCGTTCGCGGCCAGCTCGATGTCGATGCGCAGCTCGAGCTCGATCAGGCGGATGAGGTCGGGGATGGGCTGCCCGGCGGCGCGACGCAGCCGCTCGAGCATCTCCCCCGCCTCACGCAGACGCCGGCGTCCGTCGGGCGTGATGGCCTCGAGCAGCCGGTAGCCGTCGGGCGCCGTCCGCACGAACTCGACCGCATCCACGATCGAGACGGCCTCGTCGGCCCCGGACGAGGCTCTGACCCGCTCGCGGACGTCGTCGGGCAGCGGCTCGAGCGCCGCGTCGCGCACGGCGAGCGTGGCCGCGAGGTCGTACAGCGCCGCCATGTCGCGCACGCCCACCGCGAAGCGCGGCCCGACGAGCAGCCGGATGAGCGCCGACCCGGACGCGGGGTCGTGCACGACCCGCAGCGCGGAGACGACGTCGGCGACCTCGGGCGTCGACAGCAGGCCGCCCAGACCGAGGATGCGGTGCGGGATGCCCCTGGCTCCGAGCGCGGCTGCGAACGTCTGCATGTGGCGCTTCGAGCGGAACAGCACGGCGCCCGTGTGCGGCTTCGTCGACCCCGCGTCCGCATGCGCCTCGCGGGCCTCGGCGAACCAGTCGGCCACGGCGAGCGCCTCGTCGTCGACGGTGTCCGCGAAGCGCACGGACACACGACCCTCGCCTGCGCCCGGTCGGGGCTCGAGCGCCGGCACCGCGAACGCCCCGGCCCGCTGCAGCGGACGGAGCACCGTGTTCGCGGCGTCGAGGATGCGCCGGTCGTTCCGCCAGCTCGTCATGAGGCTGAAGGTCTCCGCCTCGCCCGTCGGAGCGAAGGCGCCCGCGAACGCGTACAGGTTGTCGGCGCTCGCACCGCGCCATCCGTAGATGGACTGGTGGGGATCGCCGACGGCCATGACCGCGCTGTCGGCGAACAGCTCGGCGAGGAAGCGCGTCTGGATGACCGATGTGTCCTGGTACTCGTCGAGCAGGACGACGCGGTGCTGCGCGCGGAGCTCCTCGCGCACGGCGGGCGCGGCGCGGATGATGTCGGACGCGCCGGCGACCTGGTCGGCGAAGTCGAGCACGCCGCGCCGTGCCTTCTCGTCCTGGTAGGCCCGTACGAGCTGCGTGAGGACGGGGAGGCTCGTGAGGTTCGCGAGGGCCTTCTCGACGTTCCTGCGCTCGGCGTAGGGCGCGAAGGACGCCGCCACCCGTCGCGCCACGGCGTCGACCTCGTCGGGGTCGGCGCGGTGGTCGAGCATGTCGCCCGCGAGCCCCTGGACGGCGTCGATGAGGGTGGAGAGCGCCCGGTCGACATCCTCGATGCCGGGGAGGTCGGCCCTCAGCACGACGGCGCGGGCGATGAGCCACGACGCCGATGCGCTCAGCATGGCCGCATCGGGGTCGCGGCCGATCCGCGCGGCATGCTCGCGGACGATGCCGTCGGCGAACGCGTTGTACGTCGCGACGCGCGGCCGCACGAGCAGGTCGCCGAACGCCCGGGGGGCGGACGGCGACCAGTCGGTGCCGTACGAGCGCGCGAGCGCGTCGAGCACCTGCGTGCGCACGGCATCGCGCTGCACCCCCGGCTGCGCCGCGTCGATGCGCGCGAGATCGCCCTCCGCGACGATCCGCGGAAGGTGCGGGAGGAGCCCGCGCCGACCGAACTCGTCGACGAGGTCGAGCCGCGCCGCGATGCGCTCGGCGAGCTCGCCCGCCGCCTTGCGCGTGAAGGTGAGGCCGAGCACCTCGTCGCGGCGGACGAGGCCGTTGGCGACGAGCCAGACGACGCGGCCGGCCATCGTCTCCGTCTTGCCGCTCCCCGCACCCGCCACGACGAGCGCGGGCGCGAGCGGGGCCTCGATGACGCGCTGCTGCGCGGTCGTGGGGGCGGGCTGGCCGAGCGCCGCGGCGAGATCGGTCGCGGCGATCCCGAGTCCCGCGGAGCCGCTGGACGTCGCGGCGCCCGTCATGCGCTCACCGCCTCGATCGTGTGGATGCGGCAGATCTGGACACGCTGCGCATCGGCGCAGTGGTCCTCCACCTGCGCCGTGAAGCTCGCCGCGGACATCCCACGGGCGGCGGCGACGACGCGCTCGAGGAACGCGGCACGCGATTCGGGGCCGAGCGCGTGCTGGTGCGCGACGCGGTACTCGCTCTTGGCGAGGGTCTGCGACACGATCGCGAGGCGCGCTCCGGCGAGCGCGGCGGGATCGGCGCCGGGGACGAGCCCCTCCTGGACGGCGATCTGGTACGCCGCGAGCTGCGCATGCTCGGCGACGGCGGCCTCGCTCGTCCGGCTCTCGCTCTTGCCGCTCTTGAGATCGACGACGACGACGCGCTCGCCGTCGGGCATGGGCGTCCACTTCGGGCCGCGCGCGGGCGCGTGCTCGCCGCCGCCGGGCGGATACGCCTCGACGCGGTCGATGCTGCCGCGCACCACGGCGAGCCCCGCCGCCGCGACGGCATCGCCGACGACGACCGCGGGCTCCCCGTCGCCGGCTCCGCGCGTGTCGACCCCGAACCGGAACTCCGCCTCGGAGGCGAGGGTCCTCCCGCCGTCGCGGGCGACCTCGCGGAGGTAGGCGTGCAGCCGCTCGACGTACTGGTCCGCTCGCCGGCGCTCCTTCCGCGCGATCCACGGCGTCTCGAAGTCCAACTCGCCCCATCGCTCGTCGACGACCGCTCGCAGGCCCGCGAGATCGCCGTCGGGGTGCCGCTCCATGGCGGCATGCAGGATGGTCCCGATGCCGGCGGACGGCGCCGTCGCGGTGTCGCCGCCGAGCGACGAGATGGCCCATCCGAGGCCGCACTCCTCGAAGGCCTCCAGCCGCGACGGCGAGACGCGCGCAGGCTCGACGTCGAGATCCCGCAGCGGAGCCGCGGTGGACGGCTCCGCGACGCCGTACCAGTCGTGCGGGTCGGCGCCGACGACCCCCGCGGCGGCGAGGGCCCGCAGCTGCCCCGCGGCCTCCGCCCGCGCGGACGCATCGTGCCCCGACGTGAGCGTCCGCCGATGGTGGGCGACGAGTCCGCGCAGCGTGAGCGGATGAGCGGCCTCGTCGAGCGGGTCGGGGGCGGGCAGGAGGGCGAAGAGCGGGCTCGGCCCCGTGTCGTCGTCGTCGACCGCCGTCACGAACAGCCGGCGCCGGGCGCGCGAGGCCGCCCGCGCGAACAGGCGCAGCTCGTCGTGGAGGGCGGCCCTGCGCCGGTCGACGACGTCGGCCGCGACGTCGGCGCGGCCGGCGCGGCGGGCGTCGACGGCGTCCGCGAAGCGCCAGCTCTCGAGCAGGCCGCCGCGCAGCCGCAGGTTCGGCCAGACGCCGTCCTGCACTCCGGCGATGACGACGGCGTCGTACTCGACCCCGAGCGCGTTCGCGGGGGTGAGGAGGGCGACCGCGTCGTCGCGATCCGGCGACGACAGCGTGTCCTCGGGGACGTCGCTGTCGAGGATCTCGCGGATGAACGGAAGCGGCCCCTCGTGCGGGTTCCGCTCCACCGACCGCTTGGCGGAGGCGAACAGCGCCACGAGGCCGTCGAGCGCGCGCCCCGCCTCCGCGGCGAGCGGCCCCTGGGCGAGCGACAGCTCGTGCCAGACCCGTTCGAGGCGCCTGCCCTCGCTCGTCCTCGCGCGCTCCCACGCGGTCCAGAGCAGCTCGTGGATGGTCGCCCCGCGGGCGCCGTCGTCGTGCAGCACCGCGAGCGTCCGCGCGAAGCGCGCGGCCGTGCGCGCCTCCCCCGTGTCGACGAGGTCGAGCGCGACGGGGTGAGCGAGGGCGTCTCGGAGGAGCTCGCGAGCGGGGCGCGTGCCGCCGGCGGCGAGCTCGGCGTGCCGCAGGTGCGCCCTCAGTCGGCGCAGTCCCACGCCGTCGAGGCCGCCGAAGGGCGAGCGGAGCGCATCGAGCAGCGCGTCGTCCGCGCGCTCGGCGGCGGGCAGGAGCCCGAGACGCACCACCTCGACGATGTCGCGGACGGCCGACTCGCTGCCCAGCGGACGCTGCACGCCGGCCGCCCTCGTGGGCACCTCGCGCGCCGCGAGCTCCGCTTCGAGCATCGCGACCTGGCGGGTGTCGTGCGCGATGACGGCCATCCCGCTCCACGCCATGTCCTCGTCGAGGTGCCAGCCGCGCAGGGCCCGCGCGATGCGATCGACCTCCTCGTACGGAGAGCCGCACAGCACCGCCGCGACGGATCGGTCGCCGTCGACGGGCGGCCCCGGCGGCTGCCGGTGCGCGACGACGCCGGCCGCGCCGATCGACTGCGTCGCGGTGCGGACGAGCCGCGCGATGCCGGGCGCCGAGCGGTGCGGCTCGCGCAGCACGAGCCGCGCGCCCAGCGCTTCGGCCAGCCGCGCGAACAGCTCGGGTGCCACGCCGCGGAAGGCGCCGGATCCGATGTCGGGGTCGCCGAACGCGACGACGGCGACACCGCGGCCGACGAGGGCCTCGACGAGGCCGACTCCGCCCCGGGTGAGCTCCTGCGCGTCGTCGACGAGCACGGCGCGCAGCCGTTCGAGGCCCGGCACCGCGCCGCCGCCGCGGACGATGGCGGCGGCCTGGGCGAAGAGCTCCGACACGTCGCGGTGCGGGGAGCGCATGCCGTCGCGGACCGTCTCGTAGTCGCGGAGGAAGCCGGCGACGGCCGTCCACGTCTCGGAGCCGAGGGCGGCGAGCTCGTCGGGAGAGACCCCGAGCTCGGCGACCTGGGCGAGCAGCTGACGCAGCTCGGATCGGAAGCCCTTGGTCGCGCGCACGGGCGCCCCCAGATGCGCCGGCCATCTCACGGCGCCTTCCGCCTCGTCCTCCGCGTCGCCCGCGAGCAGGTCGGCGACGATGCGGTCCTGATCGGCGCCCGTGAGCAGGCGCGGCGTCTCGAGACCCCGTCGCACGGCGTCGGCTCGCACGATCTGGAAGGCGAACGAGCCCGCCGACCGCGCCAGCGGCCCGGGACTCGCCACCGGCACGGCGACCCCGAGCACGTCGCGCAGGAGACTCGCCGACGCGCGGGTCGGCGTGAGCACGAGGAACTCGTCTGCGGCGACGCCGTCGGCCGCCATCGCCGCCGCCCGCGCGACGAGCACGGCGGTCTTGCCGGAGCCCGGCCCTCCCACGACCGCGGCGGACGCGTCGATCGGCAGATCGAGGACGGCGCGCTGCGCGGCATCCCATTCCCAGCTCGGCATGCGTCCACGGTATCGAGCGCCTCCGACATCGCCGCGCCGTGCGGGCGCGCGTTCGCCCTGAGCGTTCGCGCGCTCCCTGCTGCGACCGGTGCCGTAGTGTTCAGGGTGCAACGACACCGCAGACGAAAGGCAGTCACCGTGGAGATCCGCATCGGCATCACGAACTCCGGCCGCGAGCTGACCTTCGAGACGGCGGAGAGCGCCGACGCCGTCAAGACGGCCGTCGCCGCCGCCCTCGACGAGGGCAGGACGCACCTCTCCTTCACGGACGTGAAGGGCAACTCCTACTTCGTCCCCTCCGCCAACCTCGCGTTCGTCGAGATCGGCACCGAGGAGACGCGCCGCGTCGGCTTCGTGGCCTGAGCATGTACATCCTGCTCGCGCTCATCGCGGCGGCGGTCGTCGGCATCGCCGTCCACTTCGCGACGCCGCGGCGCGAGCTGAGGGGCGTCGCGCTCGTCCCCGCCGTGGCGGCCGCCGTCGCCGCCGCCCTCTACACGGCGCTGACGTGGGCGGGGCTGGGCGAGGCGAGCTTCTGGCAGTGGGCGATCGTGCTCGCCGCGGCGGCGGCGGCCGCCGTCGGCTCGTCGCTCGTGCTCACGCGGATCCGCGGGGCTCGCGACGCCGCGGCCGCACGGGCCGCCGGCGTGCGCTGACTCAGGACGCCAGGCCGAGCGCGTCCATCCGCCGCGCATGCGCGGCCATGAGCGCCGTGAAGACCGGTTCGACCGCGCGCGCGGCCTCGCCGCGTCCGTCCCCGTCGAGCAGGAGCGCCCCTCGGGCCACGAGGAGCGTGTCGCCGACCAGGCGGCGCGCCCACAGCGACAGCAGCGCCCGCCACTCCTCGTCCCCCCGGATGGTCTCGGTGAGGAGCTCTGCGAGCTGACGGCGGTCGTTGTCGGCCCGCAGGATGCGCGCCACCCGGCGACCGCGCTCGCCGTACCCCGAGGCGAGCGCGAGGTAGAAGTCGTCCAGGAGGCCGGCCGTGATGTGCACGGTCAGCATCGTCTCGCGCGGGCGCGCCCCCACGGTGGCGCGGCGGAAGGCGTCGAGGGGCTCACGGAAGGGCTCCATCAGCTCGGCGGGATCCGCGTCCTCCTCGCGGATCTCGGCGAGGAGCGCGAGGTGCTTGCGGAGCGCCGCGCCCGCCGCGAGCGAGAGCGCCTCCTTCTCCGCGAGGTCGGGGGTCGCGCGGATGAGCCGCGTGAGGGTCTCGAAGTACCCCAGCTGCAGGTACGCGGCCTGGCCGAGATACGTCCGCACATCGGGGGCGAGCTCGGGGAACTCGACGCGGACGGCGTCGGAGAGCTCGCCGCGCGGACGCAGACGGAGGATGCGCGCCGGCGTCCGGCGCTTCCAGAACTGCCAGTTCACCACGGGGAGAGCCTACGACCTCGCGGCGCCCGGCCGTGGCGCCGCCGCGCTGCGCAGCACCCCTCGGCTAGGCTGGGGGCGGCCCCGGCGACGGATCGGGGCACCGCGCCTGTGACTGAGAGGGCGTGGACGCATCCAGCGGCAGGCCCCTCCCCGACCCGGGACCGGCCCGTCGAGACAGGCACACAACTCCATGACGTCATTCGCCGAACTCGGCATCGATCAGGACATCGTCGACGCTCTCGCCTCGCGGGGCATCGTCGACGCCTTCCCCATCCAGGAGCAGACGATCCCGCTGTCGCTGCCGGGCCAGGACGTGATCGGCCAGGCCAAGACCGGCACCGGCAAGACCTTCGGCTTCGGCATCCCCGTGATCCAGCGTCTGGGCCTCGACCCCGAGCCGGGCGTCAAGGCCCTCATCGTCGTCCCCACGCGCGAGCTCGCCGTGCAGGTGTACGAGGACATCGACCTGCTCACCTCCAACCGCTCCACGAGCGTCGTCGCGATCTACGGCGGCAAGGCCTACGAGGGTCAGATCGAGCAGCTCAAGGCGGGTGCGCAGATCGTCGTCGGCACCCCGGGACGCCTCATCGACCTCGCCGGCCAGCGTCTGCTCGATCTCTCGAACGCGACCGAGGTCGTCCTCGACGAGGCCGACAAGATGCTCGACCTCGGCTTCCTCGCCGACATCGAGAAGATCTTCCAGAAGGTCGCCCCGCGCCGGCACACGCAGCTCTTCAGCGCGACCATGCCGGGCCCCATCATCGCGCTCGCACGCCGGTTCATGTCGAACCCGATCCACATCCGCGCGACCGACCCCGACGAGGGGCTCACGCAGGCGAACATCCGCCACATCGTCTACCGCGCCCACGCCCTCGACAAGATCGAGATCGTCGCGCGCATCCTGCAGGCCGAGGGCCGCGGCAAGACGGTCATCTTCACGCGCACCAAGCGCGCCGCCCAGAAGCTCGTCGACGAGCTCAACGACCGCGGCTTCAACGCCGCCGCCGTGCACGGCGACATGGGCCAGGAGCAGCGCGAGCGCTCCATGGCGTCCTTCAAGGCCGGCAAGAAGGACGTGCTCATCGCGACCGACGTCGCGGCGAGGGGCATCGACGTCGACGACGTCACGCACGTCATCAACCACACCATCCCCGACGACGAGAAGACGTACCTGCACCGTGCGGGCCGCACGGGGCGCGCGGGCCGCAACGGCATCGCCGTCACCTTCGTCGACTGGGACGACCTTCACAAGTGGGCGCTCATCAACCGCGCGCTCGACTTCGGCCAGCCCGAGCCGACCGAGACCTACTCGTCGAGCCCCCACCTGTACACCGATCTCGACATCCCCGCCGGGACGAAGGGCCGCATCGTGAAGGCCCCCGTGACGGGCGCGATCGCCACATCGGACGGGACGAGCCGGCCGTCGCAGCCGCGCCGCGTGCGCCGTCGTCCCGAGGCGGCACCCGACGCCGCGGTCGAGGCGGAGGCCGGCGCCGGCACGCACGACGGCGAGGGCCGCGAGCACCACGACGGCAAGCCGGCTCCCGCCCGCCGCCGGCGTCGGCGCCGCCGCGCGTCGGGGCAGGCGCAGCAGGGCGCCTGACCCCGTCGCGTCCCGCCGCCGCTCAGGCGATCACGGGGCGCGATCCGCTGCCGGCCGCGATGATCCTCCGGACCATCGCGGCCGGCGTCGTGTTCTCCCCCGGCAGGTTGGGCTTGCCGAGGCCGTGGTAGTCGCTCGACCCCGTCGCGATGAGATCGCGCTCCGCCACGAGGCGCAGCAGCGCCGCCCGTCCGTCCGCCGTGTTCTCGCGGTGATCGACCTCGAACCCGGCGAGGCCCGCGTCGACCAGGTCGTGCAGGGTCGACACCGGGATCATCCCCGCTCGCGACACGGTCGCCGGATGCGCCATGACCGGCACGCCGCCGGCGGCACGGACCACCGAGATCGCCGCGAACACATCCGGCGCCTCATGCGGCACGTAGTAGCCCTCGCGCGGATGGAGGATGCCGGCGAACGCCTCGCCGCGATCGGCGACGATCCCGCGGGCGACGAGGGCGTCCGCGATGTGCGGGCGGCCCACCGTCGCCCCCTCGCGCGTCTGCGCGACGACGTCCGCCCAGCGGAGGTCGTAGTCGCGCGACAGATTCTCCACGATGCGCTCCGCCCGCCCGACGCGGTCGCCGCGCACCTCGTCCATCTGCGTGCGCAACGCGGCGTCGTCGGGATCGAAGAGATACGCGAGCAGGTGCACGCTCCGCCATCCCAGCCGCGTGGAGAGCTCGGCGCCCGGCAGGAACGACATCCCGAGCGATGCCGCCGCCTCCGCCGCCTCCGCCCACCCCGCCGTCGTGTCGTGGTCGGTGAGCGCGGCGGTGCGCACGCCGTGCGCGTGCGCGGACGCGATCACCTCGGCCGGCGGCTCCGTGCCGTCGGAGCGGGTGGAGTGGAGGTGCAGGTCGGCCGGCTCGTCGACGTCGCGCATCCTGCCCTGGTCCATCCCCTCATCGTAGGCGTGCTCGCGCCGGTCTCCCGGCGCCTGCGCCGCGTGCTCGCGACGGTTTCCCAGCGGGCCTGCCTAGGCTCGCAGACGTGCTGCGTCTGGTCGGGATCCTCGTGACCGTGCTGTTCGCGATCGCGACGGCCGTCCTCACCTGGCCCGCCTTCTTCCACGTCGAGCGCGTCTTCCCGATCGCCCAGCTCGCCGCGCTGCGCGGTGTGCTCGTCGTCGCGTTCGCGCTCGTCACGATCGCGTTCCTCCTGCTCGCCATCGCGCGGCCGCTGCGCGGCTTCGCCCTCTCCATGGCGCTCGTCTCGGCGATCGGCGCGATCGCCGGCGGCGTGGTGCTGGGCGTGCGGGGGTACGGCACGGAGTCGCTGCCCGACGCGACGGACACGAGCGTGCGGGTCATGACCTGGAACACGGCCGGCAACGCGATGGGCGCCGCCGAGATCGCGGAGACCGCCGTCGCGATGGACGTCGACATCGTCGCGCTCCCTGAGACCTCGGAGGAGGTGGGCGAGCAGGTGGCCGTCGCCATGCGCGACATGGGGAGCCCCATGTGGGTCCACCACGTGGCACTGCGCCCCGACATCGCCGACGGCCCGCAGGCGTGGGTGACGACCGTGCTCATCTCGCCCGACCTCGGCGACTACTCGGTCATCGAGGCCTCCACCGACCTCACGAGCAACACCGAAGTGGTGCCGAGCGTCGTCGCCATGCCCGTCGACGGCGTCGGACCCACGGTCGTCGCCGTGCACGCGGTCTCGCCGCAGCCGGAGTACATGGACCAGTGGGCCGACGACCTGCAGTGGATCGCCGACCAGTGCGCGGGAGGCGACGTCATCCTCGCCGGCGACTTCAACGCCACGCTCGACAACATGGCCGGTCTCGGCGTCGACGGCGGCGATCTGGGCGCCTGCGTCGACGCGGCGGCATCGACGGGCAACGGCGCCGTCGGGACGTGGCCCACCGACATCCCAGCGCTCCTGTCGACCCCCATCGACCACGTCATGCACTCGGCATCGTGGACGGCGACGGGGTCGCTCGTGCTGACGAACCTCGACGACGCGGGCAGCGACCACCGCCCGCTCGTGGTTCAGCTGGAGCCCGCCGGCTGACGGCGCCGCACCACGAGCGTCGCGGCCAGCCGCCATCCCACGAGGAGGACGAGGAGCACGACGGCCGTCACGACGACGAACGCCGGCGCCGCCCCTCCGCCCGTGAGGACCCGCAGCCCGAGCCCGACGACCGCCGTCGCCGCCCACAGGACGAGCCCCGTCCGCACGAGGGCGAGCGGACGCCGCCAGGCGCGCGCCAGCGCCCACCCGGCCGCGAGCGCCACGGCGAAGGGCCACGCGACGCGCACGAGCGCCGCGGCGTCGACCGCGCCGTCGTGGCTCGCGAGACCCAGAGCCGCGAAGACGAGGACGACGAGCAGATCGGCGACGGCGGCCCACGCGACGACGCCCCGTGCGACGACGGACGGACGGGTCGGGGCTGCGGGCGCGCTCATCCTCCCAGCGTAGGCGCGACCGGCCCCCGGTGCGGGCGCGGCCGGTGAGAGACTGGACGCATGACGAGCGGCGAGACCCAGACCGAAGCCACCGACGCCCACAAGGCGGAGGACTCCACCACCAACCGTCGGCAGCCCTACCCGCAGGGCTTCCTCGACGTCATCTCCCGCGGCTGGGCAGAGCGGCCGGAGTCGCTCCCCGACGCACGACCGCAGGCCGCGTACGCCGCCCGGCGCCGCGCAGCGCTCTCCGCCGCCTTCCCCGGGGATCGCCTCGTCATCCCCGCCGGCGGTTTCCGGCAGCGCAGCAACGACACCGACTTCCCCTTCCGCGCGCACTCGGCTTTCGCGCATCTCACGGGCTGGGGCGTCGACGCCGTCGCCGACTCGGTGCTCGTGCTCGATCCGGATGGCGACGGGCACGTCGCGACGCTGTACGTGCGCGACCGGGCCACGCGCGAGACGCCCGAGTTCTACCGCGACGCGACGATCGGCGAGTTCTGGGTGGGCCCTCGCCCGTCCCTCGCGCAGGTGGCTGCGGATCTCGATCTCGCGACGGCGCACGTCGACGACTTCGCCCGTTCCGACGCCGACCGCGTGCTCGAGGAGGACGAGGACCTCACGCGATTCGTCTCCGAGCTCCGCCTCCTCAAGGACGAGTACGAGATCGAGCAGCTGCGGCTCGCGGTCGCCGTGACGGCCGACGGCTTCGACGACGTCGTCTCCTCGCTCGACCGCATCGTCGCCCACCCGCGCGGAGAGCGCGTCGTGGAGGGCGTGTTCCACCAGCGCGCGCGCAGCGACGGCAACTGGGAGGGCTACGACACGATCGCGGCATCCGGCCCGCACGCGTGCTACCTGCACTGGACGCGCAACGACGGAGCCGTCGTCCCGGGCGACCTCATCCTCATCGACGCGGGCGCCGAGGTCGACAGCCTCTACACGGCCGACATCACCCGCACGCTCCCCGTGAGCGGCACCTTCACCGACATCCAGCGCCGGGTCTACGAGACCGTGCGCGAGGCGGCGGACGCCGCGTTCGCGGCGGCGCGCCCCGGCGTGCGCTTCCGCGCCGTGCACGAGGCCGCCATGGCCGTCATCGCCCGCCGCACGGCGGAATGGGGTCTGCTCCCCGTGACGGCGGAGGAGGCCCTGGACGCCGACCGCGGCGGCCAGCAGCGCCGTTACATGGTGCACGGGACCAGCCACCACCTCGGCATCGACGTGCACGACTGCGCGCAGGCCCGGCGCGAGATGTACTACGACGGCGAGCTCGCCCCCGGCATGGTGTTCACGATCGAGCCCGGCCTCTACTTCCAGATCGACGACCTCACGGTGCCGGAGGAGTACCGCGGCATCGGCGTGCGCATCGAGGACGACATCCTCATGACCGCCGACGGCCCCGTCAACCTCTCCGCGGGCATCCCCCGGACGGCCGACGAGGTCGAGGAGTGGATCGCGCGGCTGCGGGGCTGACTCAGCCGCGCGCGCGGAGGAACCGCACGACGGGATCGGCGAGCTCCGCGCCGATCACGTCGGCGGCGCGTCTGCGGCCCTTCACCTCGAAGGCGTGCGTGCCGCCCTCGATCCACTCGACGTCGGCGTCGCGGCAGCTCGCCACCGCCTGCTCGAACTGCGCGAGCGGCTGGATGAACGGGTCGTTCGTCCCCTCGACGAAGAGCTGGGGCTGCCGCACCGCCGGCAGGTGCTCCGCACGGGGGCGTTCCGGCTTGCCCGGCGCGTGCAGCGGATAGCCGAGGTACACGAGCGCCGTCACGTCGAGGCCGGCCTGCTCGGACGCCGCGACGGAGGCCATCCGGCCCCCGTACGACTTCCCGGCGGCGTGCACCGGACCGGGCAGCTCCTTCGCCGCGTACGCGGCGACGGCCCGCCACGCCGCCACGGCATGCGCGGCCGGGCCCGGCATCCGGCGCCCCGCCGCGACGTACGGGAAGTCGAAGCGGACCGTCGCCATCCCCGCAGCGGCCACGGCGGCCGCGAAGCCGACGAGGAAGGGATGGTCCTTGCCCGCGCCCGCGCCGTGCGCGATGACGAGTGCGGCCGTCGCGCCCTCCGGGGCGTCGACCACCGCGGGCAGCTCGACGCGCCCCGTCGGCAGGTCGACGGGGATGGCGACGACGCGCGTCACGCGCGATCGCCCTCCGAGGGACCGTCCTCCCCCGACGCCGTCGACGGCTGCTCGGGCTCCTCCCGCGCGACGGGCTCCTTCTGCGCGACGGGCGCCTCGGCCACGACGGGAGCACCCGTCCGCGGATCCACCCGCACGCCGAACCGCGGCGGCTCCGTGAGGTCGGCGGGGTCGACCCGGACGGGCGCGACGGGGGCGGTGCCGAGCACCTGGCGCGCCTTGCCGACGCTCCCCCGCTGCACCGCAACCTCGTAGTGGTCCGCCGTCACCTGCATGACGCTCGCGAAGTCGCGGCGCCGGCGCACGATCATGTAGTTCGCGAGCCGGAAGACCATCCCCATCGCGACGCCGAGGAGGATGAGGCCGACGAAGGCGCCCATCGGCAGCGCGGGCGACCAGATGACGACCATCGCGCCGAGCAGCAGTCCGAGCAGCACGCCGTTGAGCGCTCCCGACCAGGCCGCCTGGGCCCAGCCGAGGCGCCCCGTCACACGTTCGACGGAGCGCAGCGCCGTCCCCACGATGGCGATCTCGCGCGCGGGGATCTCCGACGAGATGAGCTTCGACACCGCCTTGAGGGCGTCGTCGTAGTCGCGGAAGCTCGCGACGGTCTCGCCGACCTCCGGGGTCCTGCCGAATCCGCTCATCATGCTCATGCGCGCCATTGTCCCATGGGCGCATCCGCTGCATCCTCCGACGCACCTCTGCGCGACCTCCGAACCAGCCCACCCGCTTTCGCCGCGCCGTGCGGACTACGCTGGACGGGTGAGCACGCAGAGGGTTTTCGTGGCGCGCCTGGCCGGCCGTCCCGTCTTCGACCCCACGGGCGACCGGCTCGGCAGGGTCCGCGACGTCGTCGTCGTGTACCGAAGTACGGGAGCCCCGCGCGTCATCGGGATCGTCTGCGAGATCCCCGGGCGGCGGCACGTGTTCGTCGCCATCGGGCGGGTCACCTCGATCTCGCAGGGGCAGGTCATCACGACGGGCCTCATCAACGTCCGGCGGTTCCAGCCGCGCGCCGACGAGGTGCGCGTCATGGCCGAGCTCGTCGGCCGTCGCGTCGACTTCCGCGACGGCACCGGCTCGGCGATCATCGAGGACGTCGCGATCGAGCCGAACCGCATCGGCGAATGGGCCGTCGGGCAGCTCTTCCTGCGCAAGCCGAAGACGAGCGGCTCGCCGTTCGCGAAGGGCCCGACGACCTTCGCGACGTGGAGCGAGGTGCGCGAGCACCACGTGCCGGGCGAGGCGCAGTCGGCAGAGCATCTCGCCGCCAGCTACGCCGAGCTGCGCGCCGCCGACCTCGCGAACACCCTGCTCGACCTGCCGGAGGAGCGCATGATCGAGGTCGCCGAGGAGCTCTCCGACGAGCGCCTCGCCGACGCCCTCGAGGAGATGCCGGAGGACGAGCAGGTGCACATCCTCGAGAAGCTGGGCGACGAGCGCGCCGCCGACGTGCTCGACGCCATGGACCCCGACGACGCCGCCGACCTTCTCGCCGAGCTCGCACCGCAGCGCAGCGAGGAGCTCCTCGAGCTCATGGAGCCCGAGGAGGCAGAGGACGTGCGCATGCTGCTGCGGTACGGCGGCGACACCGCGGGCGGCCTCATGACGACCGAGCCGATCATCCTGCCGGCGGACGCCACGATCGCCGAGGCGCTCGCCCTCATCCGCCGCCACGAGCTGCACCCCGCGCTCGCGGCGAGCGTGTACGTCACGCTGCCGCCGTACGAGACGCCGACCGGCCGGTTCCTCGGCGCCGTGCACTTCCAGCGCATGCTCCGCTACCCGCCCCACGAGCGGATCGGCGCCATCATCGACGAGACCATCGAGCCGGTCGTCGTGACGGGCTCGGCGTCGGAGGTGGCGCGCCGCCTCGCGAGCTACGACCTCGTCTCGCTCCCCGTCGTGGACGCCGCCCACCGGCTCGTCGGCGCCGTGACGGTCGACGACGTGCTCGACTACCTGCTGCCGGAGGACTGGCGTTCGCAGGACGCCGACGACCAGATCCCGCGCCAGCCCTCGACCGGCGCCATCCGGACGGTGCGCGGATGATGGCGCGCGCGTCGGAGATGCGGGGTCGGCGCCCGCGCATCGACGTCTCCTACGACGGGCGCGGCAGCGACCGCTTCGGCCGGGCGACGGAGTGGATCGCGCGCGCCATGGGCACGCCGTGGTTCCTCATCGGCCTCACGCTGTTCTGCGCGCTCTGGATGGCCTGGAACTCCCTCATGCCCGAGGGATGGCGCTTCGACTCCGCCGCGCTCGGCTTCACGGCGCTCACGCTCGTGCTGTCGCTGCAGGCGTCGTACGCGGCGCCGCTCATCCTGCTCGCGCAGAACCGCCAGGACGACCGCGACCGCGTGGGCATGGAGCAGGACCGGCAGCGCGCGGAGCGGAACCTGGCCGACACGGAGTACCTGGCGCGCGAGATCGTCGCGCTGCGGATGGCCCTCACCGAGGTCGAGGAGCGCATCGTCACGCGCGAGCAGCTGCAGGCGCTGCTCGACCGTCTGGACGCCATCGACGCGGACGGCCGCCGCCAGAAGCGCCAGAAGCGCGCGGAGGAGGAGGCGTGACGGCGGAGGCCGCCCTCGCCGCCGTGCGCGAGGCCGTGGGCCGCGTCTCCGACCCCGAGCTGCGCCGCCCGCTCTCCGAGCTCGACATGCTGCGCGACGTCCGTGCGGACGGCGACGGCGTCGTCGTCGAGATCGCGCTCACGATCGTGGGCTGCCCCGCCGCCGACCGCATCGAGCGCGACGTCCGCACGGCAGCGGAGTCGGCCGCGGGCGGCGCCCCCGTCGCCGTCGAGGTCGGCGTCATGACGCCCGCTCAGCGGAAGGCGCTCACCGAGCGCCTGCGGGGCGGCGCCGCGCGCGCGATGCCGTTCGGCGAGGACTCGCTGACCCGCATCGTCGCCGTCACGAGCGGCAAGGGCGGCGTCGGCAAGTCCACGCTCACGGCCAACCTCGCCGTCGCGCTCGCCGCGCGAGGGCTCAAGGTCGGCCTGATCGACGCCGACGTGCACGGCTTCTCCATCCCCGCCCTGCTCGGGCTCGTCGTCGACGGCGCAGCGCCCTCTCCCACGCAGGTGGGCGATCTCATCCTGCCGCCCGTCGCCTACGGCGTGAAGGCGATCTCGATCGGGATGTTCCTGCAGCGCGGCGACGAGGTGGTCGCCTGGCGCGGGCCGATGCTCCACCGCACCGTGCAGCAGTTCCTCACCGACGTGTTCTTCGGCGATCTCGACATCCTGCTCCTCGACATGCCTCCCGGCACGGGGGATGTGGCGATCTCGGTCGGGCAGCTTCTCCCGCACGCCGACGTGCTCGTCGTCACGACCCCGCAGACCGCCGCCTCCGACGTCGCCGTCCGCAGCGGCCGCGTCGCACGCCAGACCGGTCAGCGTGTGATCGGCGTCGTGGAGAACATGGCGGCCATGACGCTGCCCGACGGCACCGTGCTCGACCTGTTCGGGGCCGGCGGCGGCGAGGCGGTCGCGTCGGCGCTCGACGCCCCCCTCCTCGCGTCCGTGCCGCTCAGCCCTGCCCTGCGCGCGGGCGGCGATGCCGGGGCGCCCGTCGTCTCGACCCACCCGGAGGATCCGGCTGCGGCGGCCATCTCGGCCCTCGCGTCGCGGATCGCGGCGGAGCCGCGGCGCCTCGCGGGGAGGAAGCTGCCCGTCGCTCCGGTCTGATCCGGATCAGGTCGCCTCGGAGTCGAAGGGCGGCGGCTCCTCCGCCGTGAACGTGCGCCGCGCGAGCGGCGTCGTCCGCGGCGTGCGCACGGCCGGCTTCACGGCGGTCGGCGCCGCGACGGGGGCGTCGTCGAGGAGAGCCTCGCGGATGATCCGGCGTGGGTCGTACTGGCGCGGATCGAGCTTGCGCCAGTCGACCTCGTCGAAGTCCTCGCCCATCTCGTCCTTGACGCGCGTGCGCGCGCCCTGCACCCACTCGCGCGCGCGACGCGTGAAATGGGCGAGGTTCTCGGCATAGCGCGGCAGCCGCTCCGGCCCGATGATGAGCGCCGCGATGAACGCGATCAGCAGCACCTTCTCGATGGTGAGGCCGAAGAACATGATCTCAGCGTACCGGGCCGCGCCGCACGGGCCCGCCCCCGCCGGGGCCGTAGGCTGGAGGGATCGTCAGGAGGAACCCATGAGCGAACTGGACGCCGTCGCGCGCTTCGCCCGCGAAACGGTCGTCGAGCCCGATCACATCGCCCGCGCCCGCCAGCATGCGCTCGAGCTGGGTGCGGCACCCGTCAGCCCCGGTGTCGGCGCGCAGAGCGCGGTCGTCGCGGCCGCCGCGGCGGCGCGCACGATCATCGAGATCGGCACGGGCGCCGGCGTCTCCGGCTTGTGGCTCCTCCACGGCGCTCCGGATGCCGTGCTCACGACGATCGACAGCGAGCCGGAGCACCTGTCGGCGGCTCGCGAGGCCTTCCAGGCCGCACGCGTTCCCGCTGCGCGCACGCGCTTCATCACGGGACGCGCTGCCGACGTCCTCCCCCGCATGAACGATGCGGCATACGACGTCGTGCTCATCGACGCCGACCCGGGACGCGTCATCGACTACGTCGCGCACGGGCTGCGGCTCGCCCGTCCCGGAGGGACCGTGCTCGTGCCGCGCGTCCTGCACGGAGGCCGCGTCGCCGACCCCGTGCAGCGCGACGACATCACGCGCGGCTACCGGTCCCTGCTGCAGGAGACGCAGTCGTCCCCCGCCGTGATCGCGGCGCTCTCGACGGTCGGCGAGGGTCTGCTGCAGCTCAACGTCGTCCCCCGGCCATAGAAGAGGGCGGCCGGATCCGCAGATCCGACCGCCCCTCCGGTGACGTCGTGTACTAGGCGTTCACGACGCCGCCCAGGACGCCGTACAGCTCCCGGGCCTCTTCGTCGTTGACGGAGACGACCAGGCGCCCGCCCCCCTCGAGCGGCACGCGCACGATGATGAGGCGCCCCTCCTTCACGGCCTCCATGGGTCCGTCTCCGGTTCTCGGCTTCATCGCTGCCATCGCGGCATCCTTTCCGTTGTGGTCAGGCTCCCAGTTTATCGGGCACGCGCCGTCGATCCGCGCACGGGAGCGGCGCATGTCCTCGCATGACCCGTCAGGGGATGAGCCAGAACGTGTTCCCGAGGCCGTACATGCCGTAGATCCACCCCCACTGCCCGACGAGGCACAGGGCCAGCGTCGTCACGCGCACGCGCGCGCTCCGCGGCACGGCGAGCACGAGGCACGCGAGCGGCGCGAGAGGGAGGAGGAGGCGGAAGACGCTCGACTGCGGGAAGAACACCGCGAGGAGGTAGACGAGGTACGCGATCGACCACAGCTGCAGCTCGCCTCCGCCGCGGCGCGCCTGCGGGAGGAGCAGGACGGCCGCGAACGCCGCTGCGACGAGCAGCGCGAGGGCGGCATAGCCGAGCCACGACGGGATGCCCCAGATCCCGGACCACACGCCCGCGGCCTGGATCCAGCCCTCGAACGGCACGAATCCCGCCTCGCCCCCTCCCGTCCACGACCGCCGCCACGAGAGCTCGGTGGCGAGGTAGGCTCCGGGATCGCCCGTGACGGCGCCCGCGATGTACTGCCAGGAGAAGCCGACGACGGTGGCGAGGGCGCCGAGGGCGACGATGTGCACGCACTCCCACGCCGTCGGCCCGCCGAACGCCCGCCGGCGTGCGGGGGCGAGACGCCACAGCCCGTAGAGGCCCAGGAAGAGCGCGAAGGCCAGCACTCCGGGGCGCGTGTAGCCCATGAGCGGGACGAGGAGGTAGAGCGGGCGGTACTGCCGCCGCACGACGCACAGCAGGGAGAGGAGGAGCAGGAGGAGGAAGAGCGCCTCCGCGTACCCGACCTGGAAGAGCGCGCCGAGAGGACCGGCGGCGAGCAGGACCACCCCCCACAGGGCCTGGCCGTCGTCGAGCCGCTCACGCAGGAGCGCGTGGAGCGCGAGGCACGCGAGGTAGCCCGCGACGAGCGTGACGACGAGGGCGCCGACCCACCACTGCCCCGCCCCGAGCACATTGCCCGCGAGCTGGGCGAGGTGCGCGTACACGGGCATGAACGCCCAGGCGTTCTGCGCGACGTCGCCCGTCTCCGTGAGCGGCAGCTCGTCGGGATAGCCCGAGACCGCGACGGTCCAGTACCACTGCGCATCCCAGCCGAGCACGTAGTCGATGAGCGACGGGTCGGGCCCGTGCCGCGAGCCGTCCGGCGACATCGCGGCGGCGAGGAGCATGAGGCCCGTCGTCACGATCCGCGCCGCGCCGTACACGAGCGCGACGCGCGCCCATGTCGGCAGGGCGCCGACGCGCGTCGCGACCGCGCTCACGCGGCCGTGAGCCATGCCCGCAGACCCCGCTCGACGTCCTCGATCTGCGCGACGGCGACGCGCTCCTCGTCGTGGTGGGCGAGGCTCGGGTCCCCGGGACCGTAGTTCACGGCGGGCACGCCGCGCGCGGAGAAGCGCGCGACATCCGTCCACCCGTACTTCGGCCGCGGCTCGGCGCCCACGGCCGCGACGAAACCCCGTGCGATCGCCGAGTCGAGTCCGGGGCGCGCGCCCTCCGCGAGGTCGGAGACCTCGACCTCGAACCCGTCCAGGACCTCGCGCACATGGGCGACCGCCTGCTCGCCCGTGCGGCTGGGGGCGAAGCGGAAGTTCACCTCGACCTCGCACAGGTCGGGGATGACGTTGCCGGCGACGCCGCCGGAGACGCGCACGGCGTTGAGTCCCTCCCGGTAGGCGAGGCCGTCCACGACGATCTCCTGCGGACGGTACGCGGCGAGCCGTTCCAGGATGGGCGCGGCGGCATGGATGGCGTTCTCGCCCATCCAGGCGCGCGCCGAGTGGGAGCGCCGGCCGTGCGTGCGCGCCACGACGCGGAGCGTGCCGTTGCAGCCGCCCTCGACCTGTCCGTTCGACGGCTCGCCGAGGATCGCGAAATCGCCCTCGAACGCCTCGGGCAGCGAGCGCTCCAGGCGGGTCAGGCCGCTGCGCTCGGCGGCCACCTCCTCGTGGTCGTACCAGATCCAGGTGATGTCGTAGGCGGGGTCGACGAGCTCGGCGGCGAGCTTCAGCTGCACGGCCGTGCCGGCCTTCATGTCGACCGTCCCGCGCCCCCAGATCATGGTGGCGCCGTCGACCTCGACGTCGCGCGTGGGGAGGTTCCCGTTGACGGGAACGGTGTCGATGTGGCCGGCGATGATGACGCGCTGCGCGCGCCCCAGCCGCGTGCGGGCGACGATCGTGTCGCCGTCGCGGTGCACCTCGAGGTGCCGGAAGGGGCGGATGGCCCCCTCGATCGCGTCGGCGAGCGCGGTCTCGTCGTCGGAGACGCTCGGGATGTCGCAGATCGCCCGGGTGAGGTCGGCGGCGGAGAGGGACAGGTCGAGCGTCGGCATGACCTCGAGTCTATCGACGGCGGGCGGGGCGCCCCCGGCCGTCCCGATACCCTGGAGGGCATGAGCGATGAACGAACCGTGTGGGGCGTCGGCCTCGCGACGACGGCCTCCGACGGCACCGTGCTGGACACGTGGTACCGCGACCTCGGCACGGGCCGAGGCGACGACGCGGCCGTCGCCTCCGCCCTCGAGGAGCTCGGGGCGCAGGCGGGGCCGGACGAGCGGCGCGCCGTGGTGGTCTCGGCCGTGCACGTCGAGATCGACCTCGATGCCGCCCCCGCGACCACCTCCGACGCGTATCTGCGCCTCCACGCGCTCTCGCACCGGCTCGTGGCGCCGAACGGCCTCAACCTGGACGGGATCTTCGGCCACCTGCCCAACGTCGCCTGGACGAACGCGGGGCCCGTCCACCCCGACGACCTCGCACGGCTGCGGCCCGTGCTGCAGCGCGCCGGCATCCAGGTGCAGGGTCTCGACAAGTTCCCCCGCCTCACCGACTACGTACTGCCGGCCGGCGTACGCATCGCCGACGCGTCGCGCGTGCGCCTGGGCGCCCACCTCTCCCCCGGCACCACGGTCATGCACGAGGGCTTCGTCAACTTCAACGCCGGGACGCTCGGCGCCTCCATGGTGGAGGGGCGCATCTCGCAGGGCGTCGTCGTGGGCGAGGGAAGCGACATCGGCGGAGGCTCGTCGATCATGGGTACGCTCTCGGGCGGCGGCACCCACCGCGTCTCGATCGGCGAGCGCACGCTCCTCGGGGCCAACGCGGGAATCGGCATCTCGCTCGGCGACGACTGCGTCGTGGAGGCCGGCCTCTACCTCACGGCGGGCACGAAGGTCGCCCTCGTCGACGAGGCGCCGACGGCCGACGGCCGTCCCCGCGTCGTTAAGGCGGCAGAGCTGCACGGGGCGAGCGGGCTGCTCTTCCTCCGCAACTCGCTCACGGGCTCGATCGAGGCGCGCCGTCGCAAGGGCGTGGGCGTCACGCTCAACTCCGCGCTGCACGCCTGACGGCGGGCATGCAGAAGGCCCGGGACC